>CAMBZO010000026.1 GCA_945872195.1 Akkermansia muciniphila
CCGCCTCTCCATCGAGCAGTGGCGTGACAGCGTGCTGGCGGTGACGGGCGAGTTGGACCTGTCCGGAGGCAAGTCGCTCGAACTCGACGACGCGAAGAACTTGCGCCGCACCGTTCACGCGCGCATCAGCCGGCTGAAGCTGAACGACCTGCTGATGCAGTTCGATTACCCGGACGCGAACGTCCACGCCGAGAAACGCTCCGCCACCACCACGCCGACGCAGAAGCTTTTCATGCTGAACAGCCCGTTCATGCTCGAGCGCGCGAAAGTGCTGGCCGAGCGCGTGGCGACGGACGCGAGCGAGTCCGACGCCGCCAGCATCCAACGCGCGTATCAACTCCTCTACGGTCGCAATCCCGAGAGCGCGGAGACCGCTGCTGCGCTGGCATTCCTGCGCAAGCCGGCGACTGGTGAAGTGACGCGCTGGCAGCAATACGCGCAGGCGCTGCTGATGGCGAACGAGATGTTGTATGTGGACTAAACCCAAACTTACCCTCGAGCCCATGACCGGATTCACACGTCGCCAGATGCTTCAGCGCACCGCCGCTGGCTTTGGCATGGTGGGCTTATCGGGCTTGCTCGGCCCGCGCGCCTTCGCCGATGGCACGTCGCGGCAGACGCATTTTGCGCCCAAGGCCAAGCGCGTCATTTTCCTCTTCCTCAACGGCGGGCCGTCGCACGTGGACACGTTCGACCCGAAGCCGGCGCTCAAGACGAACGAGGGCAAGCAGCCGACTGGCTCGCTCTATAAGAACTACAAGGGCACCGGTTACGTGCCGTCGCCGCTGCCCTTCGCGAAGCACGGGCGCAGCGGTATCGAGGTGAGCGAGTCGCTGCCGCATCTGGCGAGCGTGATTGACGACTGCTGCGTTATCCGCTCGATGAAGACCGACGTGCCGAATCACGAGCCGGGCTTGCTGATGATGAACACCGGCAACCTCCAGCCCATCCGCCCGTCGCTCGGTTCGTGGGCGCTCTATGGGTTGGGCACGGAGAATGAGAACCTGCCCGGCTACGTTGTCCTGCGGCCCTCACCTAAAATCGTTGTTGGCCCGGCCTTGTGGAGCAACAGCTTCCTGCCCGCTGAGTTTCAGGCCACCAGCGTCGTCACGGAGAACATGCAGGTGGACAAGCTGGTGGCGAACATCAAGAACTCAAAGCTTTCGCACGCGGAGCAGCGCGAGCAACTCGACTTGCTCGGCACCTTGAATAAGCTGCACATGAAAGCGCGCGGCAACGACGGCGAACTCGACGGGCAAATCAAGGCCATGGAGACGGCCTTCGCGATGCAGAAGCGCGCGCTGGAGACCTTCGACATTTCGCGCGAGCCGGCTCACATCCGCGCGATGTATGGCGAGACGGCGTTCGCGCGGTCGTGCCTGCTGGCGCGGCGGTTGGTCGAGGACGGCGTGCGCTTCGTCTCGATTTACTACACCAGCAACGGCAGCAACCAGCCGTGGGACACGCACTCAAACCACGACGACGGCCACAAGAAGCTCTGCGTGGACGCGGACAAGGCCGCCGCCGCGCTCATCCGCGATCTGAAGAGCAGGGGCATGCTCGACGACACACTGGTTCTCTTCGGCGGCGAGTTCGGCCGCACGCCCTATGCGCAAGTGCAGGAAAAGGCCAAGCACGGGCGCGATCATCACCACACGGCGTTCAGTTACTTGCTTGCGGGCGGCGGCGTGAAGGGCGGGATGACTTACGGCACGAGCGACGAGTTCGGCATGCACGCGCAGGATAACCCCGTTCACGTCCACGACTTGCACGCGACCATTCTCCACCTGCTCGGCCTCGACCACGAGCGGTTGACTTACCGCTACTCCGGCCGCGACTTCCGGCTGACGGATGTCCACGGCAGCGTGGTGCGGGACATCATTGCGTGAGTGGCAAGCGGTCACGTCGTCACCTGCCTGGGGTGCTGAATTCGGCCCTGTGCGGCCCGTCCATCTGAGCGACGTTTTTCACTGCATGAGCAACTTTCAATACAACTGTGCTGGTCTCGGTCGCCGTGACTTTCTCCAGCTCGGAGTGGGTGCTGTGGCGGGACTGGGCTTCACCGATCTGCTCCGTTTGCGTGCGAGCGCTGCCGAGTCCGCGAAGGCTGCTGGCAAGCCGTCGGGCAAGCGCGTGAACGTCATCATGATTTGGCAGGACGGCGGGCCGAGCCACTACGAGAGCTTTGATCCGAAGCCCGACGCGCCGTCGGAGATTCGCGGGGAGTTTAAGTCAATCAAGACTGCCGTGCCGGGCATCCACTTCTCCGAGTGTGTCCCTGAACTGGCGAAGGTTGCCGACAAGTTCACCGTGCTGCGCTCACTCGCGCACAAGGATCCGAACCACGGCGGCGGGAATCACTACCTGATGACCGGGGCACCCACGCCTGTGCCGGTGGGTTGCGGCGCGTTCGTCACGTTTCATCCGTCGTTCGGCTCGGTCGTCTCGTTCAAGCGCGGCGTGCAAAGCGGCATCCCGCCTTACATGACCATGCCGAGCATGTCGCGCTCCGGTGGGCCGAACTTCCTCGGAGCCGAGCACGCGCCGTTCGTCGTTGGAGGGTCGCCGCAGACGGCGGGCTTCAAGGTGCGCGATGTGGTGCTGCCCGCCGACATCAGCGAGGGCCGGGGCGTGACGCGGCAGGACTTGCGCAAGTCGCTGGACCGGCTCGTGCGCATCGCGGACGCGGCGGCGGAAGACCCGACGGTGGGCTTCGACAAGTTTTACGAACAAGGCGTGGACCTCATCACCAGCTCGCAGGCGCAGGCGGCCTTCGACATCGGCAAGGAAGACCAGAAGACGCGCGACCTGTATGGGATGAACGACTTCGGCCAGCGCTGCCTGCTCGCCCGCCGACTGGTCGAGTCGGGCGTCTCGTGGGTGACGGTTTATTCCGGTGGCTGGGACCATCACACGAAGATTTTCGAGACGCTCAAGGGCGCGCAAGGCGTGAACTTCGACCGGGGCGTGGCGGCGTTGATCGCGGACCTTGACCGCCGTGGTTCGCTGGAGAACACGCTGGTCCTCGCGCTCGGCGAGTTTGGCCGCACGCCGAAGGTGAACAAGGATTCCGGCCGCGACCACTGGCCGTTCGCGATGAGTGTGCTCTGCGCCGGTGCGGGCGTGCCGCGCGGCACGGTCATTGGCGCGACGGATCCGAAGGGCTACTACGCGGCAGACAACGTCTATTCGCCGGAAGACTTCGCGACGACGCTCTACACGAAGCTGGGGATCGACGCGCAGCAAGTGCTTCACACGAACACGGGGCGGCCCGCGCAGCTCGTCAACGGCGGCCGGACAATCAAAGAGTTGTTCGCCTGACAACAACTGCGGACGCCTGAGTCCCGGTTCCGCTTACCGCAGCTTTGGCAGGCTCGCCGCCGCGACGGCCTGGCCGTGGCGCTTGTCCTGTTCATCCGGAACGTGGAACTGCAGGCGCGTGGCCAACTCGGGAAACTCCGCCTGCAAGACTTCCTTCGCGCTCGCGATGATGACATCGCCGCCCACGCCGCTCGTGACGCGGCCGAGAATGAGCAGGTGGCTGAAGTCGTAAAAGTCCGCGTAGTGCGCCAGCGCGTAGCCGAGGTAGGTGCCGAGGGTCTCGTAAATCTTCCGCGCCCGGGAGTCGCCTGCCTGCATCAGCGCCTGCACGAGCTTGAGTTTTTCCGGCAGCGGAAGGCTCGCGTCGGCCTCGATGCCGGAGATGGGCAGCAGCCGCCCGACGGCTTGCTGGGAGAAGTATTGCGCGCCCACGCCGTAGTCGCCGCTCCACTCGTCGCACGCGGCGGTGGGGTTGTAGTCCACGGGCGCGAAGGCGAGTTCGCTCAACCAGGTCGTGATATTTCCGCTGGGCGTGACGTAGCCGACGGCCTGGCTCGTGCCCATCGCGAGGCCGAGCACGCCGTTCACGCCGAGCGACATGGAGCCGGCGAGCGCGGTGACTTCGCCGTCGTTGGCGACTTCCAGCGGCACGCCGTGGCACGCGCGCTGAACTTCGAGGAAGAGGTCCTTCACCCGCGCGTTGAACACGTCTGGCGCGACGCCGCGGAAGAGCGAGGCGACCTTCACGCGGTTGTTCACATACACGCCCGCCGCGCTGGCGCCGATGGCGTCCACGCGCGGGAGGTGCGCGGCGGCCTTCCGAATCGAGTCCATGATGCCGTCGAAGTGATACTGCGGGTCAGGATGGAAGTAGGGGTCCCACACCGTCTCCTCGCTGAAGACGACCTTGCCGTCCAGCACCGCCGCGACCTTGCGGTCGCTGCCGCCGAGGTCGAAGCCGATGCGGCAGCCTTCGAGGTTGCGCCCGAGCGACTGCACGTTCGCGCGCTCCGGCGGCAGGCTCGCGGCATCGCCCGCGACGACTTCGATGGGCCGGTCATAGACGCGCTCGCCGATGAGGTTCGAGTCGAACTTGCCGGTGACCGTGTCGCGGAAGTGCGCTTGGAGTTGCACGGCGAGTTCCTTCGGCCCGGCGAAGTGGAAACGCCAACCACCTCGTTGCCAGAGGAGAAATTTCGCGAGCCGTTCGATGTGGCTGAAGTTCGCCGCCGCGAGCGCATGATCGCCGGGCGCGAGTTCCGTGCGGAAGTGGAAGACCGAGCCATCAGCTTGCTCCAGCGCGAGTGTGACGGGCACGGCACGAACGGTGGCGCGCACGGCGTCACGAAAGGCGTGGCAGGCGAGGACGGCCGGGCGGAAGGCCGGATCGAGCACCGGCGTGATGCGCGGGGCGGCGAGGGGGAGGCCGCGATTGTTGTTCATGCGCGCGGTTGTAGCGATGTAGCGGGGCAACTCAAGGTGGCGACTGCCCAGACCGCGAGAACGACTCGAACTGCTTCGTGTCTGGGTTGAAGGCGAACAGATCCGCCGTCGCGATGTTGAAGAACCAGCCGTGCAGATGCAGCGAGCCGTCGTTCAGTCGAGCCTTCACCGCCGGGTAGGCTTCGAGGTTCTCGATGGCGAAGAGGACGTTTTCCTCAGCGGCGGCGTTGGTCCGTTCGTTTCGGTCAGCGAGATGCTGGTAGCCACGCTCGATGATGTCGCGGACCGGCGCGGCCACCTTCAGCCACGCTTCCAAGTGGGGCATCGCATGAGCCGGTGGCAGCCCTTCCATCAAGGCCTGCATGGCGCCGCATTGCGAGTGGCCGCACACCACGATGTCGCTGACGCCGAGCGTGGACACCGCGAACTCGATGGCGGCAGCGGTGGAGTTGGTTTCGCCCGTCACGCCGACGGGCGGGACGATGTTGCCGACGTTCTTCACCACGAATAAATCGCCCGGCTGGCTCTGCGTGATGAGCTCTGCCAGCACGCGCGAGTCCGAGCAGGTGATGAAGAGCGTGTGCGGGTTTTGCCCCTCGCGGGAGAGGCGCTGGAAGAGCGCGCGATACGCGCCGAACTCGTCGGAGCGGAAGCGGTGAACGCCTTCAATGAGCTGCTGCATGGTGGGCAGACTGTGGCGAAAGCGCAGGGGGCGAGCCAATGAAATCCTTCCCGCCGCTTTGAGTCGCCAGTTGGCGGTCACTTCGGGTATGGAGTCGGGTCGGCATGGCTCACGAACTGAAACTCAAGGAAGGCGACGTCGCTCCGGCCTTCACCGCCCCGACCAGCGGCGGCCAGACCGCCTCGCTCGCGGACTTCAAGGGCCGCCCGGTCATCCTCTACTTTTACCCGCGCGACGACACGCCCGGTTGCACGAAGGAAGCCTGCGCTTTCCGCGACGAGTTCGCGGACTTCACGGCGAAAGGAGCGGTCGTGCTCGGCGTCAGCGCCGACTCGGTGAAGTCGCACGACAAGTTCATCCAGAAGTTCAAGCTGCCCTTCACCCTGCTCGCGGACGAGGACAAGCGAATCGTGGAGGCCTACGGCGTGTGGGGTGAAAAGAGCTTCATGGGCCGCCGCTACCAAGGCATCCACCGCGTCACCTTCCTCATCGGCGGCGACGGTCGCATCCAGAGAATCTGGCCGAAGGTGAAGCCGGAGGAACACGCGGCGGAAGTGCTGGCGGCGCTGGGTTAACACCTGCTCGCACGGGAAATTCGCTTTTCGCCCGCCACCCGAATCTCTAAGCTGCGGGCACAATCTATGGCCAAACAAATCGTTGAGATGCTCATTCAGACCGTCACGACGGAGCTGCCGGACACCAAAACCATCCGACTCCAGTGGCCGGAAGGCTACGACATGAACTTCAAGACCGGGCAGTTCATCACGGTGTATTGGCCGGACACGCCGGCTTACAAGCGCGCCTACTCCCTCTCCTCCTGCGCGCAGGACCGGGGGTTTTATGAAGTGACCGTGAAGCGCGACGGCAAGATGGGCACGCGCCTCGTGGACTGGGCCAAGCCGGGCGACAAACTCACGGTCATTGAGCCGGCCGGCAAGTTCCTCCCCGTCTTCGACCCGCCCGGCAAGCACCTCATCTGCATCGCGGGCGGCAGCGGCGTGACGCCCTTCCGCGCGTTCGCCCGCGAGGCCACGCGGCGCGAGTTGGGCACCCGCCTCACCATCCTCTACAGCGTCCGCACGACCAACGACATCATCTTCCGCGAGGAGTTCCAGCAGCTCGAACAGGAGAACGAGCGCTTTGATTTCTACGTGACCTGCACCCGCCTGCACCCCGACGACCCGTGGTCCGGCCGCCGGGGCCGCATCAGCGCCGAGTGGGTCCGGGAGCACATCCACGATCCCGCGAATACGGTCTTCTACGCCTGCGGCACGAACGAACTCGTGGAAGCCACCGAGCAACTCGTGCTCGACGAACTCAAGCTCCCGAAGGAGCAGATGAAGACGGAGAAGTGGGGCTGACCCCAAGTTCTTAATGTCTCCCGCCTCCCCCTCTCTCATGGAAACGAAACTGCGCCGCACTCCACTCTTTGCCGCCCACCAACGCGCGGGCGGCAAGCTCATCGAATTCGGCGGGTGGGAAATGCCGGTCCAGTATTCCACCATCACGGACGAACACCTCTGCGTCCGCCGCGCCGCTGGCATCTTCGACATCTCGCACATGGGAGAGGTTATCGTCCGCGGGCCGGCGGCCGCGGCGTTTCTCAACGCCACGCTCACCAACGACGCGCGCAAGCTCGTCGTCGGCCTCGGCCAATACACGCTCATGTGCAACGAGGGCGGCGGGGTGATTGACGACCTCTACGCCTACCGTCTTGGCGCCGAGGAATACCTGCTCATCATCAACGCCTCGCGCATTGAGCCGGACGTGGCGTGGCTGGAGCAGCGGCTCGCCGCCTTCCCGCAGCGCGCGGACGTGACGGTCACAAACCTTTCCGACCTCACCGCCGCCGTGGCCATCCAAGGGCCGAAGACGCCGGGCTTGCTGGACCAATTGTTCCCGGCTCCGTCCACCAGCGGCACGGCGGTCGCGCGGCCGAGTGAGTTGAAGAAGAACGAACTCGCGGAGTTCGCGTTCGCGGGCGAAGGCGTCTGCGTGGCGCGCACGGGCTACAGCGGTGAGGATGGTTTCGAGGTCATCACGCCCGCGACGCGCATCGAGGCAGTCTGGGACAAGGCGCTGAATCTCGGCCACCAGTTCTGCCTCCAGCCCTGCGGCCTTGGCGCGCGTGACACGTTGCGCACGGAGGTTTGCTACCCGCTCTACGGCCACGAGCTGGACGAGCACACCACGCCCATCGAGGCAGGTGTGGGCTTCTTCGTCGCGCTGGACAAGGGCGACTTCGTCGGGCGCGCGGTGCTCGCGGAGCAGAAGGCCAGCGGCACGAAGAAGAAACTCGTCGCCTTCAAGATGACGGACAAGGCCCCGCCGCCGCGTCCGCATTATCCGATCTGGGCAGGCGGCATCGCGGTGGGTGAGGTCGTGAGTGGCACGCAAAGCCCGTCGCTCAACAACGGCATCGGCATGGGCTACGTCCCGCCGGCGTGCGCGGAGATTGGCGGCAAGATTGAGATTGAGATCCGTGGCCGCCGCTTCGCCGCCGAGATTGTGAAGAAGCCGATCTACCGGAAGGCTTGAGTTTGATGGTGCAGTCGCATCGAGTTTCGCCCGTGGCAGCCGGAAGCCGGTGCACATTCAACTCGCCGCTTCACGGTGCTTGCCCCACAGTGCGCGCAGCCTAAACACCGTTCATTATGGCCTCCGAGTTCAAAGCCCTCCGCCGCGTCGAGTTCAGCGAGACCGACATGGCGGGCATCGTCCACTACTCGAACTTCTTCAAATACATGGAGACCGCCGAGCACGCGTTCTTCCGCTCGCTGGGCTTCTCCATCATCTCGCGCCACCCGGACCCGCCGGTGGGTTGGCCGCGCGTTCACGCCTCGTGCGACTACCGGCATCCGCTGCACTTCGAGGACGAGGTGGAAATTCACATGCTCGTCTGCGAGAAAAAGGCGAAGTCCCTGAGCTACCTCTTCAAGTTCCGGAAGCTGAACGGCCCGCATCCCGTCGAGGTCGCGCGCGGCAAGCTGACGGTGGTCTGCGTCACGCGCGACGCGCACGGCCAAATGTCCTCCGTGCGGATTCCCCAGGACATCGCGGAGAAAATCGAGGTCGCCCCAGCAGAGCTGCTGGCCTGAACCAAGAGTTGGGGCGTCGGCTTACAGTTGGCTCAAGCGTCACGCAGTCCGCTGGCTACAGCCACGCCGATTGTGTCTTCCACTCGCTTTCCACTGCCCGCAGCACCTCCGCCAGGGAATGGCCGCTGAGCACCTTTCGCAGCGTGCTGACGCCGCTGTCCAGCGCTTTCGTGGGGCCGCTCTGAATCACACCGCGTAGCAGGTGGGCGGCCATTCGCGTCGCGTCGTCCGTGCGGGCAGATGGGGACGTGGAGACGGCGGCCAGCACGGCCAGCACTCGCTTGCGGGGCATTCCTTCCAGCACTTCGCGGAAGACAGTCGCGCGGGCAGAGCTGTCAAAGCCGGGTGCGCCGAACAATTGAGACAATGCGGAGACCATCTCGCCTGCCTCGTCGGTGGCTGACCGCCCCGCAGACGCCGCCGGCGGGGCAGGGGACACGGCCGGCCGGGATGACCGGTCGCCGGTCTTGAACTCGATCGTCACCGAGTGTGGACCGCCGGGAGACGCGTTCGTTGTCCCGTCCGCATCGAGCGCGAAGGTCAGCGTCAGGTGAACGCGTTCAGGAATCAGCGGGAGACTTCCTTGGTCGCGTTGGACGGCGAGACCCAACTGCATTTCGCGGAGTGCGGTGTTGATGGCGTGACTGAGCGTTGGCACGGCTCAAGTGTAGCAGACCAAGCAAGCGGCTCCCTTTTCAAATCACCGCGAGGTTGTTCTGCCCTCCGCGCGCGGTATGATCGCCACATGAATGATCAATTGTGGCGGCAAGAATTTCGGCAGGTTTGGGACCGAGCCGAGCGGGCTTGGCACGCGGGGCGCAAGACGCCGGGCTCCATGTTTAACGCGGCGGACGCGGCCTTCATCGAGGGCTTGGGGTGCTCTACGCAGGAGTTGTTCGATTTCGTGGACGACTCGCAAGGCTACGGCGGCGACCCGGACTATGAGACTTCGCTCGCGGTCACTGCCATCCGCCGCGACTATTTCCTGAACGTGCTCGGCGGAAAATCCACAGGGCGCACGGCGACGATGGCGAGCCTGCCCGCGAAGTCCGCCGAGGTGGACGGCATCTCGTGGCTGCCTCGGCTGATCGTGAAGGCCCGGCTGAAACTGCGCGGTGAAATGCCTGCTGAGCTGATGTATGGCTGCGCGGGGGACCGCCCGTTCCTGCGGCGGATGAACACGACGCTTCCCCAATTTCTCGAACTTGTCCGCGACAGTGGCGACGACGACCACCGCATCGTGAACGCAGTGAAGAAAGCCGCCGGCGCGCGCTGACTGGCCCAAAGCAGGGGAGGATGGTTTCGGTGATGAAAAGCTGCTGGAGCGACTCGGCAAGAAGTAGTAAATAGTCACGAGTTATCGCCGCAACCCACTCATGAACACCCTCCCTCTTCATCTCCGCTGGCTGGCCACGCTGTTGATTTCACTAATCACTAATTACTCTCCGGCCGCCGCCGCGCCCAAGCTCAACGTCCTCTTCCTTGTTGCCGATGACTTGAACACGCGGCTCGGCTGTTACGGCGACCCGCTGGCGTCCTCGCCGAACATTGACCGACTCGCCAAGCGCGGCGTCCGCTTCGAGCGCGCGTATTGCCAGTATCCCCTTTGCAATCCCTCACGCTCCTCCTTCATGTCCGGCCTGCGGCCCGACACCACGCGCGTCTTCGAGAACGTCACGCACTTCCGCAAGGCCGTGCCTGACGCGCAGACCCTGCCGCAGACTTTTCAGCGCGCGGGCTACTCGGTCGTCCGCGCCGGCAAGCTCTACCACTATGGCGTGCCTATGCAGATTGGCACGGACGGCTTCGATGACGCGCCATCGTGGCAGCGGACAATCAACCCCACAGGTCGTGACAAGGCCGAGGAGAGCGCGCTGCTAAACTACACGCCCAAGATTGGCCTCGGCGCGGCGCTTGCGTGGCACGCCACGGCGGGCGATGGCACGGACCACACGGACGGGATGATTGCCGGCGAGGTCATCAAGCTGCTGGAGCAACACGCCGCGCAGCCGGACAAGCCGTTCTTCATCGCCTGCGGCTTCTTCCGCCCACACGTGCCGTGCATCGCGAGCCAGAAGTTTTTCGACCTGCATCCGGTGGAGAAGTTCTCGCTGCCGAACGAACCGCTGGAGCACCTCGCAAAAATTCCGCGGGTCTCGCCGCTTGTGAGCCCGCCGAACTACGGCGTCGCGGAACCGGACCTCCGCAATTTCCTCCGCGCCTACTACGCGAGCGTGAGTCAGATGGACGCGCAAGTCGGCCGCGTGGTGGACACGCTCGACCGCCTCAAGCTCGCGGACAACACCATCATCGTCTTCTTCAGCGACCACGGCTGGCTTCTCGGCGAGCACGGCGGGCAATGGCAGAAGCGCAGTTTGTTCGAGGAGTCCGCGCGCGTGCCGCTCGTCATCGCTGTGCCGGGCAGCAAATCGAACGGCAGCGTCAGCCCCCGCCCGGTGGAACTCGTGGACTTGCACCCGACGCTGGCGGAACTCGCCGGCCTGCCCATTCACCCGACGCTTGAAGGCCAGAGCCTCAAGCCGCTGCTCACCAATCCGCTGGCCGCGTGGGACAAGCCCGCCTTCACCCAAATCACGCGCAACGCCGAGGTGAGCCTCACCGTTGGCGTGGACCCGAAGCAGAAGTTCCTCATGGGCCGCAGCGTCCGCACGGACCGCTGGTGTTACATCGAGTGGGACGAGGGCCGTGCCGGAGCGGAGCTTTACGATGCGCAGGCGGACCCGAAACAGTATCGCAACCTCGCGGAGGACCCGAAGCACACCGCGTCCGTCACAACGATGAAGAAGTTGTTGGAGAGAGCGGCCGTGAAGAAGTAATTACTAACCAGTCAGCCAAACTCAGGCCAACGCACTTATGAACTCACTCTCATCCAACCTTCGCAGGTTGTCCGTGCTGCTCGCACTACTTGCTGTCCCGCTAATCGCTAATCACTCGCCCGCCGCCGCCAAGCCCAACGTCCTCTTCATCGCGGTGGACGACATGAGCAACAGCCTCGGCTGCTACGGCCACCCGCTCGTGAAGTCGCCGAACATTGACCGACTCGCGAAGCGTGGCGTGCGCTTCGACCGCGCGTATTGCCAGTTCCCGCTCTGCTCGCCCAGTCGCACCTCGATGATGACCGGCCTGCGTCCGGACACGACGCAGGTGTATGACTTGCAGAAGCACTTCCGCTCCGTGCTGCCGGACGTCGTGACCCTGCCGCAGATGTTCATGAAGAACGGTTACTTCGCAGCGCGCGTCGGGAAGATTTTCCATTATGGCAACCCCGGCCAGATTGGCACGCCCGGCCTTGACGACGCGCCGTCGTGGAACGTCGCGCTCAATCCGCGCGGCCGCGACAAGGACGAGGAGGACAAGCTCACCAACCACACGCCCAAGCGCGGGTTGGGCAGCTCGCTCTCCTTCATGAAAGCCGAGGGCACGGACGAGGAGCAAACCGATGGAATCGTCGCCACCGAAGTCATCAAACTGCTCGAATCGAACAAGGACAAGCCGTTCTTCATCGCCGCTGGATTCTACCGTCCGCACTGCCCTTACATCGCGCCGAAGAAATACTTTGACCTGTATCCGATGGAGAAAATCACGATGCCGCAAGGGCCGTTCCCGGAGGCACTGGCGGCGCCCAAGGCCTCGCTCGCCTCGGTGACGCCTTGGCCGTGGTTCGGCTCGACGGAGATGCAGTCCCGCGAGGCCAAGCAGGCCTACTACGCGACGATCTCGTTCGTGGACGCGCAGGTGGGCCGGTTGCTCGACGCGCTCGACCGCCTCAAGCTCGCGGACAACACCATTGTCGTCTTCTGGAGCGACCACGGCTACCACGAGGGCGAGCACGGGCTGTGGATGAAACAGAGCTTGTGGGAAGGTTCCGCGCGCGTGCCGCTGCTCATCCACGCGCCCGGCGCGAAGGGTAACGGCGGCGTCAGCCCGCGCACTGTTGAGTTTGTGGACGTTTATCCCACGCTCGCCGACCTTGCCGGACTCACGCCGCCGAAGAACTTAGCCGGCGCGAGCCTCAAGCCGTTGCTGGAGAACCCGAGTGCCCCGTGGATGAAGCCCGCCTTCACCCAAGTCTGGCGTGGCACATTCCCCGGCCACACCGTCCGCACCGAGCGCTGGCGCTACACCGAGTGGGACAACGGCAAGCAAGGCGCGCAGCTCCACGACATGCAGGCCGACCCGCAGGAGCTGCAGGACCTCGTCGCCGACCCGAAGCACGCGGGCACGGTGAAGGAGTTGAAGGCGTTGGTGGCGAGAAACTGGGCGAACGAATACCGCCCGCCCGGCGGCAAGGGTGAGCAGAAGGCGGCGAAGAAAGAGAAATAGCACCACTGTCACTCTGACTTGCGTCCGGCGTTCGCAAACAATCGCGCTCACGGTAGTCTGTTTTAGACATTGCCCGGCACACAGCCGCTTCCTAAAGTTTCGCCCCGGCGGACGTTCAACTGATGCAGCGTCCGCCGTTGCGTTTTTATGAAATACATTTTTGTCACCGGCGGCGTGGTCAGCTCACTTGGCAAGGGCATCACGGCATCCGCGCTCGGCACCCTGCTCGAGAACCGCGGCCTCAAGGTCGCGCTGCAAAAGTTCGACCCTTACCTGAACCTCGATCCGGGCACGATGTCGCCCTACCAGCACGGCGAGGTGTATGTGCTCGATGACGGCGCGGAGACCGACCTCGACCTCGGTCATTACGAGCGGTTCACCAGCACGAAGCTCACGCGCAAGAACAACACCACCAGCGGCCAGGTCTATCAGCAGGTCCTCGATAACGAGCGCAAGGGCGTCTATCTCGGCAAGACCGTTCAGGTCATTCCGCACGTCACCGATGAAATCCAACGGCGCATCCAAGTCCTCGCCGACGACGCGAAGGTGGATGTCATCATCACGGAGGTCGGCGGCACGACGGGTGACATTGAGGGGTTGCCGTTCCTGGAGGCCATCCGCGAGTTCGCACTCGACGCCGGGCCGCACAATGTCTGCTTTATCCACGTCACCTACGTCCCCTTTATCAAGGCCGCCGGAGAGCTGAAGACCAAGCCCACGCAGCAGAGCGTGGCCAAGCTGCGGGAGATCGGCATCAGCCCGCACATCCT
>CAMBZO010000027.1 GCA_945872195.1 Akkermansia muciniphila
AGGAGGAAGAGGCAGGCCTCCTCGATTTCCGCGTCGCCGAAGTCGGCGGCAGGCCACGCACCGAGGACGCGGCCGCGACCGAAGACCGCGGCGAGCCACGGGCCGGTGGCGAGTTCAGCGGCGGGCTTCGGGCCGGCGAGCATTTTGAGGAGCAGGGTTTCGCCGACACGGGGGACACGCAGCAGCGAGAACTTCACGCGCAGCGCGGGGCCGGGGCCGAGCTTGCTGGTCGGGTCGTTCGGGTCAATGGGTTGGAGAATGGCGACTTGCTCCAAGTAACGCAGCCGCTTCTCGACGCGCGCGGCGATGGCGTCGTCCTCGGCCTTGTTGCCCGATTCGGCGAGCACCCACACGACGGATTCGCCGGTGAGGATGCGACGGGCGATTTCTCGGCGCGCGGGAGAGTCGGTCAGCGCGGCAAGGCTCGCGGGTGTGAGCGCCCCAGTCCAGACGACGGGTGATTTCGACTCCTCGGGATGGGGGAAGAGCAGGCGGGCTTCGCTGGCGGTGCCGGGCTTGGCCTCCAAGTTCACCGGCACCGCAGTGCCGAGGTTGCGGAAGAAGTCGGCGAGCTTGCCGTCTTGCAAGGCGGCTGCGGGGAATTCGAGGCGATAGGCGTCTGCCTGCCAGTTGTCCAAGCCGTAACGGAAGACGGGGACGGTGCAGCACTCGGCACTGAACGCCCAGCAACAGAGCCAGGCGAACATCGCGGCGAACGACGCGAGCGGTGCAAATGTAAGCCGTCGAGTCTTCACTTCGCCTTCCCGAAACACCTCACCACACCATCGAGGCATGACACATACAGGCGGCCTTGCGCCACGGCCATGCCGTCCCAGACGGGCGGGCTGGCGAGGTCCATGCCGGTGCTTTGGTTGCCGTTGTCCACGGCCACGGCCCAGAGCTTGGCGCCGCGCTTGCCTTCGAGGGCATCGTCCTGCTCCTGAAGCTGCTGGAGGATGCTCTTGTCCTTCGCGGCGAGGCGCTCGAAGGCATACTCCTCGTCCACCAAATCCTCCGCGCCGCTCACGATGAGCGAGTTGCCGGCCTTGGCCATCGCGCGCGTGATGATGGGCACATAACGCTGCCAGTCGTTTTGCACGAACGTGCCTTTCTGAGCGGACTTGCCGGGCGGCGCGAGGTTCCCCGGATTTGCGGGCGAAGGCGTCGTGGTCGCGGCCTTCGCGGCTTGCTTGGCGGCCTTGCCCTTCGCGGCGACAATGGGCGCAGTCGGCGAGCCGGGCGCGCGGCGGAACCACAGCGCAGCTCCGCTGCGGCCTTTGCCAGTCTCGATGCCGGGACCGGAGACGCCGTGGTTCGTGCCGGCCTCGTCGCGGGCGTCGCCCTTGTCGAACGAGGAGAATTGCACGAGGGCCTTGTCCGTCTTCGCGGTGGGGTCGGCGAGGCGGGCTTGAATCTCGAGGCCGCTCAGGGCGCGGGTGTAAATCGCGAACTGGTCCATCATCCCGGTGTAGGAAGCGTCGAGCGGTTCGCCGACAAGATTGTTGCTGCCGTCGCCGCCGAGCTTGAGTGGCTGCTTGGGCTGCGCGGGAATGAACGCAGACTTCGCTTGCGCGACAATTTTTCCGTCCACGTAGAGCTTCATCGTCTGGTCCGCCTCCAGCACGCCGACGATGTGGTGCCAGCCTTCGAGCAACGGCGCGGGCGCGTTGGCGCGGGCGCGGGTGGAGTTGCTGTTGACGACGAAGCCCGGCTTGCCCTGCTCAATCACCAGCCCCGCACCGTTCTGCGGGCCACCGTGACTGATGAGCACGCCGTCCTGGCCGTCGGGCAGCGCCCAAATCTCCAGCGTGAAGGGCTTGCCCGCGATGTTGTTCTTCTCGGTCTGCGCGTAGCTCACGACGAGCGGCGCGTTGCCGGTGGTGATGGGCGCGGCGTTCGCCGTCTGCTTCGCGGCCTGCTTGCCGGCCTTCGTGGCGAGGGTCAGGTCCGCAGCGACGCTGGGCGCGTCCTTGGGCATCTTCATGAGCTGGTGCTCCATCGTGGTGGTCCACTTGAAATATTGTGCCTCGCGCCCGTAGCCATAAACATTCTCGTCGTCGTGGACGATGATGCGGCCCGAGGGCGCGTATTTGCCGGCCTGATAATAGCCGTTGTGGCCGCCGGAAAAGCTCTTTCCATAAACCCAGTAGCTGCGATGGAACCACGAGTCGTCGAGGAAGCCCATCGGCGCGAAGAGATGCGCGCCCTCGCCCTTCTGCGCCGCGCCCTGCTCGATGGCGTTGTTGCTCACGGGGCCGATGTCCACGCGCTTGCCGTCACCGCCGATTTTCTGCGTGCGCAGGTAAGTCCACTTGCCGTCGCTGCTGAGGATGTCGTTCAAGCCCACCGGCATTTGCAGCGTCTTGTGGCGGTCGTTGAAATCACCGCCGGTCTCCGGGTCAATGTGGGTGTAAGCGACCTCGGCCTGCTTCTTGCCGGTCGCCGCGTCGAGCTTGAGGAAGCGCAACCCGCCATCGAGGAACACGCTGCGGCCCGCGACGAAGCTCACGCTGCCGTTCTCCACGAGCACGCTGCCGTGGACGGGCCAGACGGATTCAAGCTGCTCCAGCGCGCCGTGCTGGCGGTTGTTGGGCGCGCCCTGGAATTTCCAAATCAACGCGCCGTCGTTCGCGCGGAGGCAATACACCCAGCCGTCCTTGCTGCCGAAGAACACGCGGCCCTGCGAGTAGGTCGGGGGCGAATCCACCCGTCCGCCCGCAGTGAACTTCCACGCCGGCAGACCCGTCGCGTGGTCGAGCGCGTGGACGGTGTGCGCGTCCACCTGCGCGACGAAGACCTTGCCCGCCGCGATGGTCAACGCGGACAGCGGCGCGCCGAGCTTCACTTCCCACGCCTTGCCGAGGTCGGGGAGCAGCGGCTGCGGCGAGGAACCGCTGCGCTTCGCGTCGTGGCGATACGTCGGCCAGTCCTTCGGGTCGTCGGTCGCTGCGGCGAGCGGTTGGCTGAACGCAGGACCGCGCACGAGACGTTGTTCGTCAGGGCGCGGCGCGGGATGCGGTGAGCCAGCGCCGGACGCGAGCGCGTTGAGGCCGTCGAGCTTCGCCTCGGGATAACACGCGCAGTTGTGCGGGCCGGCGTAGGTGAGGCCGTTGGCCGGCAGCACGCCGTAAAGGCACGCGCCGCGGACCCAGTGGTTGAGGTCCCAGTGCTCTTTCGCGTGGTCCACGAACTCGATGCCCGTGCGCGAGGGGATGAGATACTTCTCCGTCGCCTTCGCGATATAGCAGCGGTGGTGAAACCAATAAGTCCCGTCCGGCACGTCGGGCGAGAACTGCTTCTTAATCTCGCCAGTCATCAGGTCGCGGCCCTTGAACTCGCCCTTCTGGTTCCCCTGCAACGTGCCCGCGTTCCACACGAGGCCGCCGGACACAATCAAGTCCTCCGGCGAACGGTAGCCGGACTTTTCGTGCGGCGCGTTCCAGAGCGTCTTGCCGGTCTTCGCGTCCATGCCGCGCTGCGCGCCGTCGCCGCCGGCGTAGAGCACCGCGTCACCGGAGAGCACGACGCGCGGCGAGTAGTTGAACTCGAACACCGAGCGCTTCGAGGCCTTCTCGCTGGCCCAACGCTGCGTGCCGCTCGCCGGGTCAAGCGAGATGAGGCCGTCGCCGTCGTGATACACGACCTGCTTGCCGTCGCAGGCGAGCGTGATGGGGGCGATTTTCTGGTCGGCCTTGCGCCAGAGAAGTTTCCCAGTCTTCGTGTCAATCGCCACCAAGTCGCGCGGCTTCTGGTCCCAGTTGTATTCGTTCACGACGCGCCCCTGGTCGCTCTGCTGCTTCACGGCGAACTCCTCCAGCGCCCACGGACGCGGGTTGACCAGCGCGTAGAGGACGCCGTTGGCGATGATGAACTCCTCCGCGCCCCTCGTGCCCTCGAGCACACGGATGGCCTCGCCCGTCGCGCCGTCGAGGCAGGTGATGGGCGTCTCGATGCCGAGCGTGACGAAGATGCGCTCGCCCTCCGCGACCAGCCGGCGCGTGAGCTGCGTGGGGCCGGACTTGAGCGGCCATAGATGCGTGTTCCACGACGCGATGGGCTTCTTCCAGAGGACAGTTCCGTTGAACGCGTCGCGCGCGATGAGCTGCCACTTGGCCGGCAGCAGGATGGAGATGCGCGAGCCTTCATCCATGATGTAGAAGAGCCGGCCCGCCGCCGTGACCTGCGCGCTGAGGCTGCTCATGCGGTCGTGATGCCGCGACCAGCGCGGGCCGCCCACCCACTGCAACCGCTCCGGCGGGCCGACGACGCTGTCCTTCGAGGCCGTGTTGCCCTTCGCGTCGTAAAAGTAATGTGTCCACTCGTCGAGCCGGGCGTCCTTGGACTTCACGGACTTCTTCCACTCGTTGCCCTGCTTCACCATCGCGACGCCGTTAGGCACCAGCGCGCGCATCACCTCGGCCATCGGCACGCCGCCGAGCTGCTCGGCGACGAGGAGGTTCACCGTGTTGTCCACGTAGGGGAGCAACGTGCCCTCAAGCTGCGTGACGCTGACCGGGCCGTAGCCGCCGGCGGCGGAGATTGTCGCGCGCGCGGCGGCGACCTTGGCGGCATCCGTGTCGAGGCCCTGCACTTGGTAACTGTTGTTCGCGCGCAATGCGGCGGTGAGCGTGCCGTCCCCGACGCCGAGGTGGACGACGATGCCGCCCTTGACGCCGGACGCTGTGAGGATTTGGCGCGCGTCATCCGCCGGGGCGGCGTGCAGCAGGGTGGAGCCGAGGTGGAGCGCGAGCGCGACAGGTGCGAGGAAGGTGCGAGTGTTCATGGCTGAAGCTGCGGGCAGTATGCCGAAGTCAGGGGACGTTGCAATGCGGCAACAGACGCGGGTGGAGGGAAAGGAGTTACCGGACCACGGCCAATGCCCCCCCCTCGCCTGCGACTCAGGAGCGGGGTCTGCGCTGTGGCTGGCTGCCAAAGGCTCGGCATCGGCGCGCGCGGCTTCGGATGCAACGGCTGAAGCCTACTTCAACCACCCCGCCACGCTCTCGTCGGCCCAGATGGCCTCGACGGGCTGGCGGGTGCGGACGACGGCGGATTGCTGGCCGTGGACCAGCACCTCGGTCGGGAGCGAGCGGGAGTTGTAGTTCGAGCCCATCACGGAGCCGTAGGCACCGGCGCTCAGGAGCGCGAGGCAGTCGCCTTCGCCGACTTTCGGCAACGGGCGGTCCTTGCAGAAGTAGTCGCCGCTCTCGCAGATGGGGCCGACGACATCGGAGCTGACGGTCGCGCCGCCCTGCTTCGTGAGCGGCACAATCTCGTGGAAGCTGTCGTAGAAGGCGGGGCGGATGAGGTCGTTCATCGCGGCGTCCACGATGACGAAGTTCTTCTTGCCCGTCCGCTTCACATACTCGACGCGCGTGACGAGGATGCCGGCATTGCCGACGATGAAGCGGCCCGGCTCGATGAGGATGCGCAGGCCCAGCGGCTTGAGCAGCGGCACGACGGTCGCGGCGTAGGTGGCGGGGGTGAGGAGGCCCTTCGCGGCGGGGGACTGCCACCACTTGGCGTCGCTGCTGGCGAGGGCGGGGTTGTAGATGATGCCCAGACCGCCGCCGATGCTGAAGAACTCGAAGTGGTATTTGGCGTTCAGCTTGGTGACGAGCGGCAGGAGTTTCTTCACCGCCAGCTCGAAGGGCTTCACGCTCGTGAGCTGCGAGCCGATGTGCGTCTGGATGCCGCGCAGGCGGAGGTTCTTGAGCTTGGCCGCGCGGGCATAGACGCCCTCGACCTCCTCGAAGGCGATGCCGAACTTGTTGTCGTAAGTGCCGGTGGTGATCTTGGCGTGCGTGCCGGCGTCCACGTTCGGGTTCACGCGCACGGCCACAGGGGCGATTTTCTTGAGCCGCGCGGCGACTTTGTTGATGCGCTGCAACTCCGGCTCGGACTCGCAGTTGAAGCAGTAGATGCCGGCCTTGAGCGCGAACTCGATCTCCGCCTCGGTCTTGCCCACGCCCGCGAAGACGCACTTGGCGGGGTCGCCACCAGCCGCGATGACGCGACGCAGTTCGCCTTCGCTCACGGTATCAAAGCCGCCGCCCGCGTTGGCGAGCACGCGCATGACGGCCTGGTTCGAGTTGGCCTTCATCGCGTAGCAAATGAGGTGGTCCAACGACGCGAGCGCGGCGTGGAGCTTGCCGAAGTGGTCCTCGAGCGTGGCCTGCGAATAGACGTAGAGCGGCGTCCCGTGCCGCTTCACGAGCGACGCGATGGTGACGCCCTCACAACTCAGCTCTTTTCCGACGTAACGAAATGAATGCATGGCGGCGCGTTATGCCCGGTGGGGAGGAAAGGGAAAAGGGGAAAGTGCGCAAGCCGTCAAGGTTGGCGGCGCAAATTCCGGCGCTTTAACGCGGTAGCGCACGGCACGGAGAAGCGCGGGTCCAAAGTTCTTGGCCGCACAAAAACTTCGTTGCAATTCCAACTGCCGCCCGGCAGCGTCACGCCCCTGTGGTTCGGGACGTAGCGTAGCTTGGTAGCGCGCTTGGTTCGGGTCCAAGAGGTCGTGAGTTCAAATCTCACCGTCCCGACCATCTTTTCTCTCGGCAGTGGCAGTGCAGCCGGTTCCATCCAACTCCAGTCCCGCGTCTCCGGCCTTGCCGGATTCCGCCGCGCGTTCCCCGCTGCTGCTCCTGCTGCGGGTCAATCTGCTCCAGTCCTGGCGGCGGCTCTGCTCCGTGCGCGAGCAGTCCAGCCTGCTCACCGGCATCATCGTGCTGTTCATCGGCGGCTACATCGTGATGGCGTTCGGGTTGTTCTATCGCGGACTGAAGTTCATCGGTGTGTTCCCCGGCATCGGTGAACTGCTCATCGAACGGCTACTGTTCCTGCTCTTCGCGTTCCTCTTTGTGCTGCTGCTCTTCAGCAACCTCGTCATCAGCTACTCAAACTTCTTCCGCAACCGCGAGACCGCGTTCCTCCTCACGCTTCCGGTTCCGGCGCAGACGGTTTTCCAGTGGAAGTTTCTTGAGTCCACGGTGCTCGCGTCCTGGGCGTTCCTCTTTCTCATCGCGCCACTGCTCGGGGCTTACGGGATGTGGCGCAACGTGCCGTGGCACTTCTACGGCCTCACGGTCGTGCTGGTGGGTCTCTTCATCGTGCTGCCGGCGGTGTTTGGCGCGTGGTCGGCGGTGAACCTCGCGCGGTTTCTGGACCGGCGCGCCTTTCAAATGGCCGCCCTCGTCATGGCGTGCGGCCTGTTCTTTGCGGTGAAGTATTACCTGCGCCCGGAGCTGGTGGACGAAGAGTCGCTGGAGACGCGCGTGCTGGCCGTGCTGGACCGGTTGCTGTCCAAGACGCGCTTCTCACAATTCCCCTTCCTCCCGAGCTACTGGCTCTCCGCCAGCGTGCAGCAATGGGCCGAAGGCGCGCGGGCGGCGGCGGGTTTCTACGTGCTGGTGCTGTTGAGCCATGTGCTCTTCTTCGGCACGCTGGCCTGCACGCGCATGGGCAATCTCTTCTACGATGCCACATCCATTGTTCACTGCCGCGCCAGCGCGTTCGGTCAATGGGAATGGTTCCGCAACCTGCAGGACCGCCGCCGGCAGTTCCACTACCGCGCGGGCTTCATGGAAGTGCTTTTCCGTTTGTTACCGCTGCGCGCAGACGTGCGGGCGCTCATGGTAAAGGACGTGCGGATGTTCTGGCGCGACACCACGCAATGGGGCCAGTCGCTCGTCCTCTTCGGCCTGCTGGGCGTTTATATCCTGAACCTCCGCCACTTCACCTCGCAGATCAGCAGTCCCTTTTGGCTGCACCTGATTTCCTACCTAAACCTCGCCGCCTGCTCGCTGAACCTCGCCACGCTCACCACGCGCTTTGTCTTCCCGCAGTTCTCGCTCGAAGGCAAACGGCTGTGGATCGTGGGTCGCGCGCCGTTGGGGCTAGTGCAAGTGGTGCAGACCAAGTTTCTCCTCGTCACCGGCGCGTCGCTGGTCATCACGCTGGGAATGATCGCGCTGTCCTGCCACATGCTGCAAATGCCCGCCGAGCGCACCGCCTACTTCGCCGGGGCCATCACGGTGATGACGCTCACGCTCAATGCGCTGGCGCTGGGCATCGGTGTGCTTTACCCGAACCTGCGCGAAGACAACCCCAGCAAGATTGTCAGCGGCTTCGGCGGCACCTTCGCCCTGGTGATGAGCTTCCTCTACATCGTCGCCAGCGTGCTCCTGCTGGCGTGGGGTTCGCCCTGGCGCTGGAACAACGAGCTGCGCGACCCGCCTGTCCTGTCGTGCTTCGTCGGCTTCGTCGTGCTGTCCCTCGCGCTGGGCTACGTGCCGCTCAAACTCGCGCTGCGCCGGCTGCGCAACTACGAGCATTGAGCGGTTGCCCGCGCAGACTCGGGGAAATTTTATTAGGAGAACAGGAGGCAGGACAAGAGCGCCACGCATAGCGAACTTCTTGGTCATCGCTGCCACCGCATAGATGCTCACTGCGCTCGAGATAGGGTTCGACGGAGCCTCACCCTACCCGCTACTTCGTCTCCCACACCACTTTGCCGCCCACCATCGTGAGGAGCGCCTTGGTCTGCGCGATTTTGTCCTCCGCGCAGGTGAGCAGGTCGGTGTCGAGCAGGGCGAGGTCGGCGAGTTTGCCGGGTTCGAGCGAGCCGGTGCGGGTTTCTTTGAAGAGGAGTTGCGCGTTGTTGATGGTGTAGAAGCGCAGCGCCTGCTCACGCGTGAGCGCCTCCTCGGGATGCAACTGGCCCTCGTGCCATTTCGCCCGCCGCGTGATCGCGGTCGCCAAGCCGAGGAACGGGTTGTAGGGATTCACGCTGCGGAACGAGCCGATCTTCTGCATGTGGTCCGACCCGCCGCCGACCACGCCGCCCGCTGCGAAGATGCTCTTGAGCGGCTGGAAGTAGCGCAGCCGGTCGTAGCCGAACTGCTTCGTGAGCGTGCGCGTGTCGAGGTAGAGCCACGCGGGCTGGATGTCCAAGACGACGCCGAGCCGCGCGGCGGTGTCGACCGATTCCTTGCTCATGAAGTTGCTGTGCGTGACGCAGGCGCGGGTCTGGCGGATGGGCAAACCTTCCTTCGCCAGCTCGTCGTAAACCTCCATCAGCGTGTGGACCGCGCCGTCGCCAACGGAGTGCGCGGTGAACTGGAGGCCGCTCTCCACGGCGGTGCGGACCATCGGCTTGAGGCGGTCCTTGGGAATGAACAGCACGCCGCGATACTGCGGGTCGGTGATGGAGTAAATCTCGCTCAAGCCCCACGGCTCCCTCATGTAGGCGCTGCCCGTGAGCATCCCGCCGTCGAGGAACATCTTGATGCCGATGATGCGCACCCAATCGTCGTTTTCCGTGTGCAGCGGGTGCTTGGCCACGGCGCGGATGCTCTCCTGAATCTTCGCCAACTCGCCGAGCGACCCGACGCCTTGCGACGCGCTCACGCGCACGGTCAGCGCCCCCGCGTCGCGCAACTTCGCGTAGCTTTCGATGGCTCCGAGACCGGCGTTGCGGTCGCAGATGGTGGTGATGCCGACGGAGTTGTAGTCCTTGAAGAGCGCCACAAGCCGCTCAGTGCGCTGGGCCTCGGTCGCGCTGCGCGCACCGGTGTTGCCGGTTTTGAAGTAGTTGCCGGACGTGCGGAGGATGCCGGTGGGTTCGCCTGCGGCGTCCTTCTCGATCTTGCCGGGCACGCCGGCGGGGATTTGGAAGTTGCGATCAATCTTGTTGAGCTGGAGCGCCAGCGAGTTGACCGAGGCGTCGGGCCCGGTCTGGAAGGCCACGGGGTGCTTCGGCGCGACGGAATCCAGCTCGGCGCGGGTGGGGTAACGCTGCTCCTTCAGTCGCGTGATGAAGATCTGCGAGGTCGTAATCCACTGACCCTCCGGCGCGATGGCAGCGCGCGAACGGATGTAGGCGAGCACGTCCGCGATGGATTCCATCTCCGGCATCGCGTGGTCGAACTCATACAGGCTCGCGCCACTCGGGTGCGTGTGCGAGTCCATGAGGCCGGGGATGACGAGTCGGTGTTTGGCGTCCACGATGCGCGTGTTCGGCCCGGCGAGCTTGGCGATGTCCGCGTTGCTGCCGACGGCGAGAATCTTGTCGCCGCGCACGGCGATGGCTTGGGCAAGGCTGAACTTCGCGTCCACGGTGGCGACTTTGGCGTTGCGGAGGATGAAGTCGGCGGGCTCGGCGGCGGCAGCGGACAGCAGAAAAACCGATGGCAGTGAAAGGGCAATGGCACGTCGAAACAAACGGCTGAACATGGTTTTGATACTGGCTACATGAGTGCGCGTGGACAAATGGAATCTGGCTGCCGGAGCGGACGTAGCCTGGACTGGCGGGCGCTTGCCTACGCGGTGGGGTTGCTGGCGTCGCTGTTGCCTGCCCCCGCCGCCACGCTCATCTACCGCACCACGTTCGAATCGCACGAAGGCTACAACCCCAGCTTCACCTTGAGCGGGCAGAATAACTGGGTTCACGAAGGCTCCGGCGGCAACGGGCTGGTGAACGGCTTCATTCCCGGCGCAGGCCAGTCGGCTTACATCGGCTCCGCGCCGCCGACGGACGCGAACTTCTCAGTCAACATCTGGCGGCCGGTGAACCTCGCGCCGGTGCCGACGAACCTGAGCGTCGTCACCTTCTCAGTCACCATGCTGGTGATTGACTCCAGCACCGGGCGGCGCGACGACTTCCGCTGGAGCATCTACAACGCAAACGGCGCGCGGCTCTTCTCGTTGGATTTCGACAACTCCACCGAGGGCATCAACTACGGGCTGGACGACGGCGCGGGCTTCACCGCGACGGGCTTTCAGTTCACGCGCGGCGCGGTGCATGAGCTGGCCATCACGATGAACTTCCCACGCAACCGCTGGCAGGCGTCGCTCAGTGGCACCGCGTTGACCGCGCCCCTGCCCATCACCACGACGAATGCCGCGCTGAACCTCGGCGACATTGACGCGGTCTGGGCTATCCGCACGGTGGGCAGCGCAGGGAACAACTACCTCGTGTTCGACAACTACCAGATCGCAGGCGAGCCGCGCATCGCCACGCCGGCGCTGCTCTCCGCGACGCGGCAGGGCGACGGACAACTCCGACTTCAGGTGCAGGCCGAGCAGGCGACGCGCAACGCCATCGAGGTCTCAACGAACCTGACGCGGTGGGACGCGGTGGCGACGAACAGCGCGCTGGACGGGCTGTTCGACGTGCTGGACAGCGCGCCGCTGACGCTGCCCCGCCGCTTCTACCGCGTGCGGCTGGCGGAGCCGTAGGCCAATGGAGCACGGCATACATGCCGCAGAAGGACCCAGCAGGAGAAGTGCGTTTGAAAGCCCACCGACCCACGCACAATTCTGCGGCCTGAAGGCCGCGCTCCTCGCGGACACCGCAGCTTGCCCTAATTCTTGTTCGCTTTCTTCTTCGCCTCCCCGGCGGGCGCGGACCACGCCTTGGTCGGGTCCATCCGCTTGTAATCCGCCTCAGTCGGGCCACCGCCGAATTGCTTCCAGTAGAGTTCGGCGAAGGGATTGAGTTTGGGGCCGACGACTTTTTCGTTCACGAGCAGCGGCTGGCAATCGGTCCACCACTGATCGTAGGCGGCGGCGAGTTGTTTCACCACGTCGGGGTTTTGCCCGGCCACGTCAGTCTTCTGTCCATAGTCAGCCTGCACGTCAAAGAGCTGCCACTTCGGCTCCGCGCCACCGTTCGGGGAGATGAGTTGCCAGCGGGTGTTGCGCACGCTGCACATGGCGAACTTGGCGAGGATCGGGTCGGACATTTTCGGCCAGCGACCGAGGTGCGTGACTTGAACGCGGTCGGGCAGCGTGCCGGTTGGCTTCTCAAGCAAAGGCACCAAGCTGCGACCCTCGACTTGTTTCTTCACTTCGTCTGTCAGCTTCGCGCCGGTGATTTCGGCAAGGGTCGGAAAGAAATCAATGTGCGCCGCGAGCACGCCGCAGTCGGCGGGTTTCAGTGTGCCGGGCCAGCGCCAGAAGGAATTCGCGCGCGTGCCACCGAGCCACGCGGAGCCTTTGCTGCCGCGCATCCCGGCGTTCCAGACGGGCACGCCAGCGGTGCCGCCGTTGTCGTTCATGAAGATGACGAGCGTGTCCTTCGCGATGCCCCACTCGTCGAGCTTCGCCAGCACTTTGCCGATGTTCTGGTCAATGTTGTGAACCATGCCGAGGAAGCTCGCGGCCTGGTCGTTCGGGGCCTTGCCGTCGTAGAGGGCTTTGTCCTCGGGGCGGGCGTGGTAAGGCCCGTGCGGGGCGTTGGAAGGGATGTAGGCGAAGAAGGGTTTGCCGCTCTTGCGCTGCGAATCCATCCACTGCGTCGCTTGGCCGTAGAGGACATCAGTGCAGTAGCCTTTGGTCTGCTCGAACTTGCCGTTGTGCAGGATGTAGGGGTCGAAATACTTGTTGCCGGGCGCATCGCCGCCGCTTCCTGGATAGCTCTGGCCGATGCCGCCCGCGCCGTGGATGAAGACTTCGTCGAAGCCGCGCCGGCCGGGCTGATACTCGGCTTCGTCACCGAGGTGCCACTTGCCGAAAATGCCGGTGGTGTAGCCGGTGGTCTGGAGCACTTGCGCGAGGGTCGTCGCCTTCAGCGTGAGGCGCTCGCGCTCGAGGATGGTGTGGGTGATGCCGTTCTTGAACTCGTGCCGGCCGGTGAAGAGCGCGCTGCGGGTGGGCGCGCAGGTGGGGCTGACGTGGAAGTCCGTGAAGCGCACGCCCTCGGCGTGGAGGCGGTCGAGGTGCGGGGTCTTGAGGAGGGGATTGCCGTGCGCGGAGACGTCACCGTAGCCCTGGTCGTCGGTGAAGAAGAAGACGATGTTCGGGCGCTTGCCAGCGAGGGCGGCGTGGGATTGGCCGCAAAGAACGCACAGGAGTGCGAAGAGGAGGAGGCGGACGAGTGAGGGTTTCATGCGGGGGGAATTCATGCCCGAGAAGACGCGGCGTGGCGAGCGGAAGTCACAAGTTGCCGCAACACCCAGCAGAGACGAGGTCGCGAAGCCCCATGTCCTCGGCGCTACTTCCGCAGCCCCAGTTTTAGGAAGTTGGCCATGAGCTGGCGGCCGTGCTCGGTGAGAATACTCTCGGGATGGAACTGCACGCCCCAGATGGGCAGCTCGCGGTGGCGCACGCCCATGATTTCGCCCTCCTCGGTCTCGGCGGTGATTTCGAGGCAGGCGGGCAGGGTGTCGCGCTTGATGACGAGGGAGTGGTAGCGCGTGGCGTTGAAGGGGCTGGGGATGCCGGCGAAGAGGTCTTCACCATTGTGGCGGATGGGCGAGGTCTTGCCGTGCATCATGCGGTAGTTCACGACGACTTCGCCGCCGAAGGTGTGGCCGATGCACTGGTGACCGAGGCAGACGCCGAAGAGCGGGAGGTGCGGGCCGAACGCGCGGATAATGTCGTTGGAGAGGCCAGCCTCACGCGGCGAGCACGGCCCGGGCGAGACGAGGATGCGCTCGGGCTTGAGGGCGCGGATTTGGTCGAGTGTGACCTCGTCGTTGCGCACGACGCGCAGGTCCGCCTTCAGCTCGCCGAGATACTGGACGAGGTTGAAGGTGAAGGAGTCGTAGTTGTCGATGACGAGAATCATGCCGGACGCGGGCGGAAGCTAGCGGCGGGGCGCGGGTTTGGAAACTTCAAATCCAGCCCCGGC
>CAMBZO010000028.1 GCA_945872195.1 Akkermansia muciniphila
CCGCCGCACCGTTCTTCACCAGCCACACGCCGTCTTCGCCGTCGGCTTCCTGCAGCTTCACGTTCACGCGTTCGTTGGCGCGGGTCTGGATTGTCTTGCCGACGAAGTCCGCCTTGATGGGCAGCTCGCGGTGGCCGCGGTCAATCAGCACAGCAAGCTGCACGCGGCGGGGGCGGCCAAAGTCGTTGAGCGCGTCCAGTGCCGCGCGCGTGGTGCGCCCGCTGAAGAGCACGTCGTCCACGAGCACGACGGTCTTGCCCGAGATGTCGCCGGGCATCTGCGTGGGATGGACGGTGGGCGCGAGGTGATTGGCGAGGTCGTCGCGGTGCATGTTCACGTCGAGCGAGCCGGTGGGGACGGCGTGGCTCCAGAGGTTGGCGAGGGTTTTGGCGAGCCGGTGGGCGAGGTGCACACCGCCTGTCTGCACGCCGACGAGGACGACGTCCGCGCCGGATTCGTTGCGCTCGACGATTTCGTGGGCGATGCGCGTGAGGGCGCGGGACAAGGCAGCGGCGTCGAGGAGAAGCGAATCAGGCATGACGGCGGAGCGGGAGGCGCCTGAGAAATTATTGCTGGCCCGGCTGCGCGTGGCGCGTCTTGCGCCACTTGCCACGGTGCTTGAGGATCCAATCGGTGAGGGCGCGCTCGAAGCCGACATCGTGCTGGGCCTTCTCGGACTCGATCCACTTGTGCTTCATGATCTCCTCACGCTCGGCGACGAATTCGCGGTAGAGCGCGGAGCTTTTCACCCACTCGTCGTCGCCCGATTGGCCTGGGTTGTTTGACATATCAACTACGGTTGCCGGTCTGCAAAGGCGAGGGAATGTAACAGCGGCCCCGGACGTGACAACCGGATTCTCGGGAGGGAAATTCCCTATAGTCAACCCCCCCGGCTCCCGCTTGTGAACAGGCTGCCGATAAGTTTCCCGGTTCCGATTTGCTTGGGCAGGCAAATTCCCTTCTGCTCTCGCCGTGATTGATTCCGTTGACCTACCCACCGAGCCGTCATCCGCGCCGCCCGATCTGAAGCGCACGCGCCGCCGGAAGGACGCGGCCATTGATCTCGCGAAGGTGGATCGTCTGCCGCCGCACTCCCTCGAGGCCGAGCAGGGCGTGCTGGGCTGCATGCTGCTCGACCCCAACATCGCCATCGGCACCTGCATCGAGAAATTCAAATCGCGCCGCGACCCTAGCGACACCGCGAAGAGCAATCGCTTCAATGCCCCCGCGCCCAGCCCGCACGCCGGGGCCGCCGCCGCCTTTTACGACCTCCGCCATCAGTCGCTCTACGAAACGCTCGTGACGATGTATGACGCGAAGGAGCCGATCGATCTCATCACCCTGCGCCAGCGGCTCAAGGACAAGGGCCAGCTCGACGCCATCGGCGGCGTGGCCTACCTCACCGCGCTCGTGGACGCCACGCCCTCGCCCGCGAACCTCCCTTTCTACGCGGACATCGTCGTCGAGAAACACCTGCTGCGGCGGATGATCTCGACCTGCTCCAGCGTCATCGGCCGCATCTACGACGAGGAGCAGCAGGGCGATGTCGAATCACTCCTCGACGAGGTGGAGAAGGAAGTCCTCCACATCAGCGAGGAGCGCGAGGAAACCGTCAGCCTCGTGATCAAGGATCTCGTCCACAAGGCCATCTCCCAGATCGAAGACATGCACGCGCGGCAGGGCCAGACCACCGGCATCCCCACGGGCTTCACGGATCTCGACAAGATGACCACCGGCTTCCATCCCGGCGACATGATCGTCATCGCCGCGCGGCCTTCGATGGGCAAGACCTCGCTCGCCATGAACATCGCCGAGCACGTGGCCATGGATGTGAAATTGCCCGTCGGCGTTTTCAGCCTGGAAATGTCCGCCGACTCGCTGGTGCTGCGCATGCTCTGCTCCCGCGCGCGTGTGAATCTGCGCGACATCCGCGAAGGCTTCATGGCCGAACGGGATTTTCCCAAGCTGACGAATGTGGCGGGAAAGATGGCGGGCTCACCGCTCTTCATTGATGACACCGCGAGCCTGAGCATCCTGCAGCTCCGCGCGAAGGCCCGCCGGATGCACCAGCAGCACGGCATCAAGCTCTTCGTCATTGATTACCTCCAACTCCTGCGCAGCACCGCCAAGCGCGCGGAGAACCGCCAGCAGGAAATCGCCGACATCTCCTCGGGCATCAAGGCGCTCGCCAAGGAACTCAAGGTCCCCATCATCGTGCTGGCCCAGCTCAACCGCGAACTGGAGAAGCGTGATTTCGGCGCGAAGCCCAAGCTCTCCGACCTCCGTGAATCCGGCTCCATCGAGCAGGACGCCGACCTCGTGGGTCTGCTCTACAAGCCCAAGCTCGGCAAGGAAGAGGAGGGGGAACCCTCCGAGCAGGCCAGCTACGATGCCGTGCCGGTGAACCTCCTCATCGCCAAGCAGCGCAACGGCCCGACCGGTGATGTGCATCTCACCTTCCTCAAGGGCTACACCCGCTTCGAGAACGCCGCCAAGGTCGCCAACGAGGACGCGCCGGATGGTGGGTAATTGAGGAAACGCGGTTTCCCTCCGCCCTGCCGGCCGCTATACGAAGCGGATGAAACACGTCCTCCGCGTGCTCGCGCTCATCTCGCTCCTCAGCCTCGCCGCCACCGCCGCTGAGACCGGCACTGGCGCGAGCTTCAAAGGCCCAGTGGGCCTCCAGCTTTACAGCCTGCGCGGCATCGCCACGCAGAACCCGCCCAAGGCCCTCACGCAGACCAAGGACTTCGGCCTCAAGCTCGTCGAGACCGCCGGCACCTACAATTTGCCGCCGGAAAAATTCAAAGCCCTCCTCGCCGAGCACGGCTTGAAACCCATCAGCGGGCATTTCCCCTACGACCGCTGGAAGTCCGAGCCGGAGAAGGTGCTCGCCGAGGCCCAATCCATCGGCCTGCAATACGCGGGCTGCGCGTGGATTACGCACCAGGCCCCGTTCAGCGAAGCCGCCGCGCGCGACGCCATCGCCGTCTTCAACAAAGCCGGCGATCTCGGCGCGAAGCTGGGCATCAAGTTCTTCTACCACGCCCACGGCTTCGAATTTCACAAGCACGGCGACGGCACGCTCATGGACTTGCTCATGAAGGAAACCGACCCGAAGCACGTGAGCTTCGAGATGGACGTGCTCTGGGTCGTCTTCCCCGGCCAGGACCCGGTGCAATGGCTCAGGAAGTATCCGGGCCGCTGGGAGTTGATGCACCTCAAGGATCTGAAGAAGGGTGTGAAGACTGGTGACCTCTCCGGCAAGACCGACGTGACCAACGACGTGCCGCTGGGCACCGGTCAGATGAACTGGCCCGCCATCCTCAAGGCCGCGAAGGAGAGCGGCGTGAAATACTACTTCATCGAGGACGAGTCCCCGACCGTCGTGGAGCAGATCCCGCAGACGCTCAAGTTTCTCGGGCAGGTGAAGTTCTGACCCGCCCGTGCCGCCGCCGAGGCAAGGCGAAGGGACCGAACGTTGGCTTGGATTCCTCCACCGTTCGCGCTATCAGTCGCGCATGACCGAGACGGAGCAACAAATCCTCGCTGCCCTGCGCGACCTCGACACCGCCGTGGCCCGCTGCCGCACCGAGAACCCGCCGCCGCCACTGCTACCAGTCTTCGAGCGACTGGACGCGCTCGCCGCGCAGCTCCCCCCCGGCGGCAACCACGACCTCCGCCACTACCTCCAGCGCAAGAGCTACGAAAAAGCCCGCCTCTGGCTCGAAGGTGTGGACCCGGAGAAGGGGACGTGCGGGCGATGACACCGCTCCCGCCGGCACCGGCTTGTAACTCCGAACCCAACACTCCCCCATGTCCGCACCGCAGATTCTGACCACCGTCGTCGGCAGCTACCCCGTCCCCGCGTGGCTCGCCGCGTTTCCCACTGCCGCCGCGTTGCGCGACGCCATCCTCGTCGTGCTCAAGACGCAGGAACTCGCCGGCCTCGATGTCATCGCGGACGGCGAGCTGTCGCGCTTCGACGTGAACCACCCCGAGACCAACGGGATGATTGACTACTTCATCCGCCCGATGAGCGGCATTCACCCGACGCTCTCGCGCGAGGAGTTGGCGAAGTTCCGCGCGGCGCAAGGGATGAAGTTCCGCACGCAGCCGGCGGGCGTCGTGCGCGGGGAAATTGGTGAAGGCAGCTTGAACCTCCCCGCCGCGTGGCAGTCCGTGAAGGGCCTCACGCCGCGCCCGCTGAAGTTCACCCTCACCTCGCCCTACATGCTCGCCAAGACGCTCGTGAACGAGTTTTACCCGGACACCCGCGCGCTCACGATGGCGCTGGCCGAGGCGCTCCGCCGACAGGTCGCGGACATTGACGCCGCCGTGGTGCAGGTGGACGAGGCGAATCTCCCCGGCCATCCCGAGGACGCCGACTGGGCGCACGAGCCCATCAACCACGTCCTGAAAGGCGTGCGCGGCCAGAAGGGCCTGCACCTCTGCTTCGGCAACTACGGCGGCCAAAGCATCCAGCGCGGCTACTGGCGCAATCTCCTGCCCTTCCTCAACCGCCTCGACGTGGACCACCTGGTCCTCGAATTCGCCCGGCGCGGCTACGACGAACTCGACGCCTTCCGCGACCTCCGCCCCGGCATCGCCCTCGGCCTCGGCGTCGTGGACATCAAGGACAACGAAGTCGAGACCCCCGACCTCATCGCCACGCGCATTGCGCACGCGGTGAAAACGCTCGGAGCCGAGCGCATCAAGTGGGTCCACCCCGACTGCGGTTTCTGGATGCTCTCGCGCAGCGTCGCCGACCGGAAGATGGCGGCGTTGGTGGCGGGGCGGGACAAGTTCCTCGGGCAATGAAGTTCTACGAATACAAAGGCTGCGATACCTGCCGCCGCGCGAAGAAGTTCCTCGCGTCGCGCGGCCTCGCTTTCGACGCCCTCCCCATCCGCGAGCAGCCGCCCACGAAGCCTGAGCTGAAGCGGATGCTCGCGATCTACGGCGGCGACCTCCGCCGCCTCTTCAACTCCTCCGGCGGCGACTACAAGGCGATGACACTCTCCGAGCGCCTGCCCAAGCTCACTGTTGCTGAAGCCATCGACCTGCTCGCGGCGAACGGGAATTTGGTGAAACGCCCCTTCCTGCTCACGGACACAAGCGGTCTCGTCGGCTTCCAGCAGCCGGAGTGGGAGAAGCTGCTCGGCGCATGACTCGCGTAGCCGCCGCTGCTGCCGAGGAATGTCAGCGCGAAGCGCGGGCACAAATCTTCCTTCGGCTATTCCTTCACCGCGTCGGCAGCGGGGTGCAGTGCGGGGTCGACTCAGCGCCCTACTTCGTCGCAGCTGGTTTCGGCGCCGGTGGCGCAGGCGGCGCGGCCAACTCGCGGATGTAGAGGTTGCGAAAGCAAAGCACGCTGCCGTGGGCCTGCAGCTCGATCTGGCCGGCGGGGAAGAGCGGTTGCGTGCGGTCCCAGAAGTTTTCCATCGTGACGTTGTTGACCACGAGTTCGCCATTCAGGAAGACGTGGACCTTGTCGCCGACGGAGAGGATGCGGAAGCGGTTCCATAGACCGGGCGCGTGGTCCGCCCACTTGCTGGGCTCGCTGGGGTTCTTCTGGTTGTTGTAAAGTCCGCCGGAGCCGACGCGCTTTGGGTTGCCCGGCGTGTCGCGCTCCCAAATCTGAATCTGCGGCGTGCCGCGGACGTAGATGCCGCTGTCGCCCTTGGGCTCGATCTTCCAGTCGCAGTGGATCTCCACGTCGCCGTAGTCGCGCGCGGTGGCGATGCTGTGGCCCTTGCCGTCGAACACGAGCATCCCCTCAGCGGTGCCCCAATGCGCGGCCATGTGGTTGTCGGCCCTGGCCTGTGCGGCGGCGAGCGCCTCCTTCGGCATCGCCGCCCGCTTCTTGGGATCGGCCACGAGGCCTTTCCAGCCTTCGAGATTCTCGCCGTTGAAGAGGCGCTTGAAGCCCTTCGGCGGGATGTTGTGCGTCTCGGCGACGGGCAGTTCCTTGACGCGCAAGTTGCGGAACTCGACGTAGTCGTTGTGGCCGAGGAACCCGAGGTGGCCGCGCTCGCGCAGCAGGCCGGGGTGTTTCTTAAGCGTCTCGCGGTCGGTCACGTCGTTGAGGTTGGCGTCCACGATGACCTTGCCGTTGAGGGTCACGCGGATGTGACGGCCTCGGCAGTAAATCTCCTCTTCATTCCATTCGCCGACGGGGCGGAGCGCGCCGCGCTTGGCGGCGGCGATGAGATAGACGGAGCCGTTGAACTGCGCGTCCTTGAGCTTGGCGTATTTCTCCGCGGTGTCGTCGAGGACCTGCACCTCCATGCCGGTGTAGGCGAGGCTGCCGGCGGCGAAGGGCGAGCGGATGGCGATGCCGTTGTTGGAGCCGGGCTCCAGCTTGAACTCAAAGCGGTAGATGAAGTCGCTGTATTGGCGTTCGGTGAGCAGGTTGCCGCCGCCGCCCTTGGCGCAAAAGAGAACGCCATCCTTCACCCCGTAGCCCGCGCCCGTGCCGCCGAGAAGTTTCCAGCCGTTGAGGGTCTTGCCGTCGAAGATCGGGAGGAAGCCGGCCTCGCGGCTGGCCGTGACGCAGCCCGCGAAGACCGCCGCGCTGAGTGCGATCGAACCGAGACCAAGAATGAATCTGCGATGCGGTATCATAGGGTTGAGAAGTGTTGTCGAACTGAGTCGGCGCAGGCTGTTGGAAAGCAAATAGGGTGTCAAGCGCCCGACCCCGCTCGCGCAAATAGCCAACGCGTCATTCCCTTTCAGTCGTGCAGTTTGGCTTCCAGCAGCTTGGGCCGGCGCTCGTGGAGCGGGAGCCAGACGCGGAACTGCGTGCCCTCGTCCACGCGGCTCTCCAGTTCGATGCGCCCGCCGTGTTCACGCACGATGCGTTGCACGATCATCAGGCCCAAGCCGCTGCCCTTCTCCTTGGTCGTGTAGAACGGCTCGAAGATGCGGTTGATCTGTTCCTGCGGGATTCCGCCGCCGGTGTCATTCACGCTGAACCACACACCGCCTGCGCCTTCGCCCGTGGTGAGCGTGAGCGTGCCGCCCTTGGTCATGGCCTGCATCGCGTTCTTGATGAGGTTGACAAGCACCTGCTGGATTTGCGAAGCGTCCATCGGTGCGAGCGGGAGGCTGGTGGCCAGCTTCTGCTCGACGTGGAGATGCCGGTTCTTCAGCTCAGGGCCAAGCAGGTCGAGCGACGCGCGGATGGCTTCGTTCAGCGACGCGGGCTGGAGCTTGGGCGGCGAGGGGCGGATGGCCTGGAGGAATTGCGAGACGATGTAGTCGAGCCGGGTGATCTCGCCTTTCGCAACGTCGAGGTAGGATTGCAGCTTTTCGACGGTGCTCGCCGTGTCGGTGTCGGAGCGGCGTGACTGGCGGTAGCGGGTGAGGCGCGCGGGCTTGGGGCTGGCGTCGGGCGTGCGGAGCTTTTTCAACTCGCGCTCCATAAGCTGGAGGTGGATGTGCAGGGCGTTGAGCGGGTTGCCGATCTCGTGCGCAACGCTCGCGGCCAGCAGCGTGAGCGCCTGCATCCGCTCGCTCTCGATGGCCGCGAAGGTCTGCTGTCGCGCCTCGGTGGCGTCGTGCAAAATCAGCGCCAGGCCAGACGCACCGGTGGCCTCGCCGTCCAGCGGCGCGGTATAGAGGCGGAGGAAGCGCGGGCGCGGCCACTCGACTTCGAGTTCGAGGCGGCGGACTTGCGACCCGCCAGACTTGTCCCACCGCGCAAGTTTTTTCCAGTCGAGGCCGGGCAGGAAGCGGGTGATGGGCTGGCCTTCGTCGGCGTCGTGCTTGAGGCCGAGGAGGCTGGTCACGGACTGGTTGAAGTAGATGACGCGGCCCTTCTCGTCCACGACCAGCACGCCGTCCTCGATCACGTCGAAGAGCGTCTCCAGAAAACTCCGCTCGCGCGCCAGTCGCTGGATGACAGTCTGCAGACCCTCCGCGTCGAGCCGTCCGATGCGGCCGAGGACTTTGTCGAGGAAGCTGGATTTGGGCGTGGGCACGTGACAGGTGACAGGTGACTTGGAGGCGGCAGGCGCTTGTCACCTGCCACTTGTCACCTCGCCTTCAAAACCATTTCCGTCGTTTCACATACCACCATGTTGCCAGCGTGGTGACAACGGTGACGCCGAAGGCGAACGAGTAGCCGTGCAGCCACTTGAGCTCCGGCATCGCCTGGAAGTTCATGCCATACCACGTGCCGATCATCATTGCCGGCGTGGTCACGATGGTGATGAGCGTCAGCGCTTTGACGGTCTCGCCGGTCTTGTTCGACGACATGCTCAGGTGGATGTGCAGGATGCCGGTGAGCGAGTCGGTGTAGGTGTGCGCGAGGTTGGCGATGTGGAAGAGGCGGTCGTAAATGTCCCGGTAGTAGGGCACGAGATGCGCGCGGATGAGCTTGAACTCGCCGTCCGCGAAGCGCTTCAGCACCTCCTGCTGCGGGCCGATGATCTGGCGCAGGTGGAGCACCTCACGTTTGACGCCGATGATCTTGTTCAACGTCCGCTGGTTCGGGTGCGCCACGACGTCGTTCTCCAGTTCGGCGATTTCCAGCGAGAGCTCCTCCAGCGCGGGCTTGTAGTTGTCCACGATGGCGTCGAGCAACGTGTGCGCCACGCGGTCGGGCGCGCGGGCGATGTGCATCGTGCTCTTCGTGGCGCGCTCGGCGGTGGCGGAGACGCTGCGCAACGCCACGTCGTGGTAGGTGACGAGAAAATTCTTCCCGAGGAAAAAGTTCAGCTCGCTGGTGTCGAAGACGCCGTCCTTGCGGCTGTAATCCACCGCGTGGATCACCATGAAGAGATAGGGCGCGAACCGGTCATCTTCCTTCGGCGAGTATTCCTCGATCTTCGGATTTGGACTGACGGCGATGCAGTCCTCGACCGACAGCGGGTGGAAGTGAAAAATGCCTTCGAGGATCATCTTGGCCTCCTCGGGCGTGGAAGCCTCCAAGTCCACCCAAAGAAAGAGATTCGTGTCCGCCAGCAGCGTGGGCATGAGGAACACGTCAACATCCTGCGTGTGCAGGCGACCCTGGGTGGTGAAGGCAAAGGAACGAATCATATGCCGGACGCTCGAAAGCTAAGGCCGCGCGCGAGGCGAGGCAAGGCCACTGTGGCAGGCTTGGGCTTTGCGGCGCAGCAGCGGCTTGACGCTCCCGAGTCCGTCCACTAAACCACACGCACATTTCGCACCTCACATGAAACCGAACACCTCCTCCTCCGCCACTCGTCGCGAGTTCGTCAAGTCCTCCGCCCTCGCCGGCGGCGCGCTCACGGCCGCTGTCCACTTCCCCCATGTCGCCAATGCAGCAGCAGCGGGCGACAAAATTAAGATTGGCTGGGTCGGCTGCGGCGGACGCGGCACCGGCGCGGCGAACCAGGCGCTCAACGCCGACTCGAACCTCGTCATGTGGTCCATGGGCGACATTTTCCAGGACAAGATTGATTCCGGCCTGGAGTCGCTGAAGAAGGAACAGGCTAAGAATCCCGAGAAGGTCAGCGTCGCGGCGTCGCGGCAGTTCACCGGCCTCGATGCCTTTCAGAAAGTCCTCAACAGCGGCGTGGATGTCGTGCTGCTCACCACTTCGCCCGGCTTCCGCCCGCAGCACATCAAGGCGGCCATCGAGGCCGGCAAACACGTCTTCGCCGAGAAGCCGATGGCGGTGGATGGCCCCGGCGTGCGCTCCGTGATGGAGAGTATCAAGCTGGCGAAGCAGAAGAATCTCGCACTGGTGGATGGCTTCGTCTGGCGCTGGACCACGGCGAATCGCGACGCCTTCGCGAAGATTCACGACGGCGCGGTGGGCGACATCCAAGCCATCTACTCCAGCTACTACACGGGCGCGGTGGACCGCTATCCGAAGTGGAATCGCACGAACACCAAGACCGACCTCGAGTGGCAGATTCGCCGCTGGTATTACTTCACCTGGCTCTCCGGCGACCACGTCGTCGAGCAGGCCGTCCACTCGGTTGACAAGCTGATGTGGGCGATGAAGGACGAGCCGCCCGAGAGCGTGATTTGCACCGGCGGACGCCAGGTGCGCTCCGGCGAGGCAGGCGGCGAATACGGCAACATCTACGACCATTTCTCCGCCGAATACAAATGGGCCAGCGGCGTGAAGGGCTACCACTTCACCCGCCAGTTCGACCGTTGCCACGGCGAGGTCACGGAACGGGTCTATGGCACCAAGGGCGTCTATGAAGGCGAGAGCGGCAGCAAGCGCCACGTCATCACCGGCGAGAACCGCTGGCGCTGGGCCGGCGACAAGACGCAGAACGGCTACCAGACCGAGCACGACGAGATGTATGCGAGCATCCGCGCGGGCAAACCGCTCAACACCGGCGACCGCTTCATCAAGACCACGCTCTGCGCGATCATGGCGCGCATGGCTGCTTACACGGGCAAGGAAATCACCTGGGAGATGGCGCTCAACTCGAAGGAGGACACCTTCCCGAAGGACATCCACTGGGACATGAAGCTCCCCGTCGCGCCCGTCGCGCGGCCTGGCAGCACGCCGTTTATTTGAGCGAGCGAGCCTCAGGCCCCGCAACGCTTGAGCAGGTTCTCTGTGATGCGCTGCACGCGGGCATCGGGGCCGTGCGGGCGGCTCCAGTGTGACCACGGGAGAATGTGACCGGGCGGCGAACTGAGGGCTTGCGGCCACCAGATGGTTGCTGCGTTGAAGACGATGTTGCCCTTCGGGCCGGGAAAAATGGTCGCGGTCCAATGCGCGGGCGTGGTGCCGCCGCGCCAGACCGTGCCTTCGCCCACAACTTCGAGGCCGGGAATGTTGGCCGGCGCACCGTGGTGCTCCCAGCCGACGAGCCCACGCACCGCATCGCCCTTCTTCATGCCCGTGCCCTCGTAAATCCAGTGCTCTGGCTTGGTGCAAACCCAGTCACCGCCGCCGTTGAAGGGCACGATGCTGCGCGCACCGATGAGGTCCGCCTCGTTGCGCGAGTCGCGCTTCCAATCCTTCGTGAACACGCTGATGGATTCCTCGATTTCCTTGTCCGTAAGGCCGGCGTAGATGCCGGTGCGTTTGAGGATGCGTTTGTTCTGACCGCTCGAGGACGGTTTGAACGGCGTGACACCGAACACGGAGTTGCCGCAGAGCCAGAGCGCGTTCGTGCCGCCGGCGATGGCTGTCTTCACGGCGTCGTATTGGCGCGGGTCCCAATACTCGTCATGGCCGACGCTCAGGAAGGTTTTGCAGCGAGTGATGTTGCCGACTTCGAGGCAGTCGGCATTGGCGCAGTAGGTCACGTCGTAGCCGTGCTGCTCCAGCCAGTAGGCCAGCGGGAATTCCCAGAGCAGATACTCGCCGGAGCCGATGGACAGCGGGTGCTCGTAAATCTGCGCATACTTCCCGTAAGGCCGGTCGAAGCTCACCTCGGTGCCGACGGCGTGCGCGCCCCGCGGGTCAGTGTAGAGCGAGTAGTTGTCAGGCCATTTGTTGTAGGCCTGCCAGGTGTTGTCGCTGCACTGGAAGAGCAGGTCCGCCGGGCGTTCGTCGCGGACGATGAAGATGACGTAGCTCTGCCAGTAAGGCTCGGTGGCCTTGTCCGGCACGGTGGTCAGGCGCGCAAGGTAAACGCCGCTGACCCAGTCGGCGGGAATCTTGATCGAGAGCACTGGTGGCCACTTGCACTCACGCAGACGGTTCTCACCGATGGGCGGGTCGGGCTGCTTCGTGCCTGGAATCGGGCCTTCCGTCATCATCAGCCGCGCGCCGCGCCCGCCGTAGTAACCGGTGCGGAAGACCTCGAAGATGAATTTCGAGTCGGGGTTCACGCTGATCATGAAGTCGAGCGTCTCGCCGGCTTTCACGCTCTGGCGCGAACAGTAGCCCTCGATGGCGGGCGCGCGGGTGCCGCCGGTCTTGTCGAGTCGCACGCGCGTGAGTTGCCAGTCGAGAGCGCCAGGTTTGGCGTTTTCCTCGGCGATGAGGGAACTGCGGCGCGGGGGCGGGCCTTTGGTTTTTTGCTGCGCGTGGCTGGCGCTGGCAACCAGCGTGGCGGCAGTAGCGGCGGAGGCTTGGAGGAATTCACGACGACCAAGGCGGGAAGAGCGCGCTTTCATGTATGGAATGAGTGGAGGGATGATTCGCACGCGCGGCATGAAACTCAACTGCGGAGGAAGGAGGCGACCGACAACAGGGCAGTGTGTTTCGCCTGTTCTTCTGAAGGGCAGTTTCGCTCAAGCCGACGGGCTCAGATGGAGTTTCCTCACCTCCCGGCAAGGATTGGGGTGATCGCGGTGGTAACGAAGAGTTCGATGAGGGTGAACGCGGTGTGTGAGGCGGAACGTTTCAAGAAACTGGTGCTGACCGTTACTGACTTCCGCCCCGGCGCAGCGGATCCCAATACATGGAATTTTGCAAACGGTTCGCTGCCTGAGGATTGATTTTATCATCGGTTCGGGCTTCGGCGTGCGAATCGGAGAAAACCACCATGCCCCGACCGCCGTTGAGCCCGTTCCTGGGCCCGCTGCCATGCCGGGTGGCGATTCCTTCGTATGCAGGATTGGACCCATCCATGATCGCATTCGGCCAATACGCACTCATGCTCCAATAGCCTTCCGAATCGCCGACTACGAGGGTGTCACTGGGGTTAATAACTGAAGTGCGTCGCGCCCGATAGCCGGAGCTGAAGCCGATGCCCCCCACCGTGACCGTGCTAGCTCCCTGGACGCTCGGTGGTGGATAGAACAAAAAGAAAACATTGGCCGCGTAGCCAACCCGGCTGCCCGGGTTGGCCGGCGTGGCCTTGAAGTCCCATTGAAATCCTGGCGTGTATTGATTGCGAACACCGTTGAGCACGGGGCAATGAAACATATTGGAGTTCCCTGCGGAATACTGGCCGAGGTAATTCCCCCACCAATCGTCCTCAAGTGGCAGCGTGGCATCCTGTCTTCGGCAGGCCGGGAAGGTGTCGCTGTAATCATCGGTGTAGAGTTGTAGGAAAAGGCCGACCTGCTTCAGGTTGTTTAGGCAGCGTATCGCATGCGCTTTACTCTTGGCCTTGGACAACGCGGGCAGGAGCATCCCGGCGAGAATCGCGATGATCGCGATCACGACGAGCAGTTCGATGAGGGTGAACGCGGCACCGGTGCGTCGGGTGGCGGGCGGGCAAGATAAGTTCATGGCTGGTTTCGGCTGGCCACGATTACTAGCAGATCGCACGGCGCTGGCAAGGGGGAGCAGGAATCAGCAATCAGCAATCAGCGGTCAGCGGGGGAGCGCGGGGGCGTATATCCAGAACACCTCGGTGACCAACGGAGCGGCGGCGGACGTGGGCGGCCGCGCTCCGGGCTACGCGCTGAAGCAGGCGCGCGCGGCGGCGAGGTCGCGGTGGATTTGGGACTGGAGGGCGGCGAGGTCGGGGAACTTCTGCTCGTCGCGGAGCTTGGTGGCGAAGGTGAGTTCGAGTTCCTCGCCGTAGATTTCCTCCGCGAAATCCAGGAGGTGGACTTCGCACTGCAAGCGCGGCGTGGGGCTGGCAA
>CAMBZO010000029.1 GCA_945872195.1 Akkermansia muciniphila
CCCCGGCGCGCTTGCCCCTGTGCCGCCCCTTCACTAGCCTTGGCTAAACGTGAAGAAGCCCTCTCGCCCTGAGATCCCGCGCAAGGCCGTCTATCGCCTCTCCATCTACCTCCGCTGCCTGCTGCGGCTGAAGGACAACGGCCTCCCCACCATCGCCAGCGAGGCATTGGCACGCGCCGCCGGCGTCAAGCCCACCCAGCTCCGCAAGGACCTCGCCTACTTCGGCACCTTCGGCACGCGCGGCTTGGGCTACGACGTCGAGCAACTTGGCGCGATGATCGCCGACGTCCTAGGGACCAACCGTCTCCAACCCGTCATCCTCGTGGGCGTGGGCAACCTCGGCGCCGCACTCCTCGCCTACCAAGGCTTCGGGCCAGAAGGCTTCGAAGTCGTGGCCGCCTTCGACGCCGAACCGGCCAAGGCCAAGACCCGCACCCCCTTCCCCCGCATCCTCCCCATGGTGGACATGGCCCGCATCATCCGTGAACGACGCGTCCGCATGGCTATCCTCACCGTCCCCGTCACCTCGGCGCAGGAGGTCGTGAACCAACTCGTCGAAGCCGGCATCGTCGGCGTGCTGAACTTCGCCCCCATCGGCCTGCAAGTGCCCGAGGACGTGACCGTCAACGGCGTCAACCTCGCCATCGAGCTAGAGAACCTCAGCTACTTCATCCAAGACTGACCGCCCCGACGGGGAGCCACAGATGGACACAGATGAAACACAGATGGGAGGAGGGGAGAATAATAACGAGCGCAGGCAGGCAGGCAGAGATGTCGTCCGAGCGCGGTTTTTCTCCTGCCTTCCTGCCCTCCTTATAAATTTCCTTGCCCCATCTGTGTTTCATCTGTGTCCCTCTGTGGCTAAACTGATTTTTTGACATGAACTGGGTCCACCTCCACCTCGCTCTCAACCACATCCCTGTCCTCGGCGCGCTCTTCGGGGCGCTCCTCCTCGCCGTGGGCCTGCTGCGGCGCAGCGACGAGCTGCAACGCGTCAGCCTGTGGGCACTCGCGCTCCTGGCGGCGGTAACCATCCCCATCAAGTTCACCGGCGACTTCGCCAGCGAGGCACTCGCCGCCAAAGACGGCATCCCCGCCCGCGTGACCTTTGAAGAGAAGATGCTCAGCGCCCATGAACAAGCCGCCGACCAGGCCACGACCGGCGTGTTCCTGCTCGGTCTCGTGGCGGCGGCGGGTCTCTTCGCAGCGCGCGGGGGCCGGCCCCTGCCCAAGTGGGCCGTGCTGGCTTCACTGGTCCTCGCCCTCGTCACCTTCCTCCTCATGGCGCGCACGGCGAACCTCGGCGGGCAGCTCCGGCACCCCGAGATACGGGGTGAAGCGCCTCCAGCGCCGAAGGAGGTCTCTCAGCCCCTCACTTCCGCGCCGGTTCCACCCATCGGCTTGACTCTGCCATGGTATTCTCGGCCAGCTCTGGCTCCCGCTCCCCTCATCGGATGAGATGAGGGCAGAGGGCTGGCGGGAGCGGTGCAATTTCCGTTTGAACTTCCGCCGCCCCGTCGCATCATCCGCTCGTGCATTTCCCGAAAGTCACCCTCGTGGGCGTCGGCCTGCTGGGCGGCTCGCTCGGTCTGGCGTTGAAAGCGCGCAAGCTCGTCGGCCACGTCGAGGGCTATGTGCGCCGCGCCGCCAGCGTCACGGAGTGTGAACAGCTCGGCGTGGTGGACCACGCCACCACCGACCTGCTCGCGGCGGTGCGGGACGCGGACCTCGTCGTGTTCTGCACGCCGCTCGCGCAGATGCGGCCGCTGGCAGAGCAATGCGCAACCACACTCAAGCCCGGCGCGCTCGTCACCGATGTGGGCAGCGTGAAGGGCCCCGTGGTGACGGAGTTGGAATCCCTCTTCGCTAAAGCCGGGGCACAGTTCATCGGCAGCCACCCGATGGCGGGCGGGGAAAAGACCGGCCCCGCGGCAGCCCGCGCGGACCTTTTCGAGCGAGCCGTCTGCATCGTCACACCCGGCACCAAGACGCCGGCGAAGCTCGCGAAACAGATGGAAGATTTCTGGGCTGCCCTCGGCGGTCGGCCGCTGCGGCTCACGCCGGACCAGCACGACAGCTTGGTCGCACGTTCCAGCCACTTGCCGCATATCGTCGCCGCTGAGCTGGCCAACTACGTCCTCAGCCCGGCGCATCCCAAGGAGCAATCCGCCCTCTGCGCCGCCGGCTTCCGCGACACCACGCGCATCGCCGCTGGCTCGCCGGAGATGTGGCGGGACATCGCGCTGGCGAACCGCAAGCACCTCGCCCGCGCGCTCGGTGTCTTCATCGAGGACTTGCAGGAGTTCCAGCGCGCGCTCGAAGCCGGGGAAGTGAAGGCGATGGACGAGTTCTTCGAGACGGCCAAACACCGGCGCGACGAGTGGGTTAGAAACGGTGGCTCACCGGAATGATGGTTGCCGAGAAAGGGCGCAGAGAACCCAGATAGAGGAAACAGCCAACCTTCAACTTCCCCATGGCCACCACCCGCCGCCAGTTCCTCACCACCCTCGCCGCCGCGTCCGCTGCGGGATGCGCCACTGCGGGCCGGCCGGCCCCGCTGACGATCATCGACACGCACACTCACTTCTACGACCCCGCGCGGCCGGGCGGTGTGCCGTGGCCGGGCAAGGGTGACGCGCTGCTCCACCGCACCACCCTGCCTGCCGACTACCGCGCGCAGCCGGTCGCGCAGCCGGTCACTGGCACCGTCGTCGTCGAGGCGAGCGGATTGGTGGAGGACAACCAGTGGATTCTCGACCTCGCGGCGAAGGACAAGTTCATCGTCGGCTTCGTGGGCAACTTGAAACCGGGCGAGGACGCGTTCGCCGGCAACCTGAAGCGCTTCGCCGCCAACCCCACCTACCGAGGCATCCGCGTGAACGAAGGCGCGCTGCGCACCGGCTTGGGAAATGCCGCATTCCTCGCCGACCTCAAGCGCCTCGCGGACGCCGACCTTGAGCTCGATGTGAACGGTGGACCCACGTTGCTGCCTGAAGTCGTGCGACTCGCGAAGGAGCTGCCCACGCTGCGCATCGTCATCAACCACCTGGCTAACACGCGCATCGACGGGAAGAACGTCTCGCCCACATGGCGCACTGACTTGGGAGCCGCCGCGCATTTCCCGCGCGTCTTCCTCAAAGTCTCCGCGCTCGTCGAAGGCACTGGCAAGAGTGACGGCACCGCCCCGCGCGACGTGGAGTATTACCGCCCGTGGCTGGACATCACATGGAACGCCTTCGGCCCCGACCGGCTCATCTACGGCAGCAACTGGCCGGTGAGCGCGCGCTTCGCCCCGCTCGCCACGGTGCAGGGCATCGTCCACGACTACTTCAGCGCGAAGGGCAGGCCCGCGCTGGAAAAGTTCTTCGCCCAGAACGCGCAAGCCGCCTACCGCTGGCGGTAAGCAGGCGGCTACCCCGCGCTAGCGTGGCTTCCATTCGCGGGCGAGGCGCTTTGACTCCCTCTCACTTCCTCGGAGGAGGGGAGAGGGGTTACGGGCGTTGGCGCAAGCGGCGCACCCCTCATCCGGCCTGCGGCCACCTTCTCCCCTCCTCCGAGGAAGGGAGAAGGCGTGCGGCGTGGCATCCGGCTGGCATTCCACCGGCTGTCATAGGGAATTGGTATGAGAAGGCGGGGTGTTTAGCGGGTGGCGCGCAGGCGGAAGAACCGCTTGGTCGTCGAGGTGCCGTAAGATCCCGGAGTGGCGGCGGTCCACGTGATCATGTCCGTGGAGGATTCGAGGATGACGGTCACCGGGCCGCCGGCATCGGCTGGGATCACCACCGTGCCCAGTGCTGTCTGCACCGTGTTGGTGTTCGGCGTTTCAATCTTCACGGTGAAGAAAACCGGGAAGGCTGAAGTATTCGTGATCGCGATGGTCGCCAGTCCCGCGATGGATGGCGGAAAAGACGTCGGATAGGGCAAACCGCCTGCGATGTTTGTTACGCCTCGGATGCACAAATACCATGTTAGGGACCCTTGCCCTAAAGTGTTCGAAGGTAAGACCGTTGCAACGTCTGTCGCGTCGTTGGTCACCGCGAGCCCGCCGTAGGGCGGTAGGGTAATCGTTGAGTATTTGATGATCGAGCCTTGGGTGAAGGTTACAGGCTCGTCCGTCTGCGCGGTGCTGGCTGCCACTCCGGCAAGCAGGCACAGGGCAACGGTTGAAACGAGGGACAGCAGGGAACAGGAGGTTTTCATGATGCCCATCGAAACGCTGGAGGGCGTCATCGTCAAGGGAAACTAACGGGCTTGGCCGTGGGTCAGGCGGCGGGGCTTTTCGGCGCATCGGTGGCCGTGACTTTGCCCTGCGGCAGATTCGGCTTCACCTCGCCGTTGAAGAGCGCGGCGCAGATTTCCTCGGCGCTTTGCACGCGCATGTTGAGCACCTCGGCGGCGTCGAGTGGGAGGTCGGCCTTGGCAGTGTGGAAGAGCCACTTCACGGCGCGCGGGAAGCAGGCGGCGATCTTCACCGGGGTGCCGTCCGTGAGGCGTTTGAGCGAGGGGTCTTGCCGCGCGCTCATCTCGCAGAGGTCGGCCACGGCGTCGAAGGCCACGCCGGAGTCGGAGAGCTTTTTCAACACGGCTTCCTTCACCTCGGGCGGGACGACCTGCGCGTATTGGCAGTGACAGTAAAGAATTCGCGGCGCATCAGGCATGTCGCCCGACAGCTTGCGCGAATCGGACGTGTGGCGGCAACTGTGGGTTTGAGAATTGCGCCGCGCGCGACGTCGCCCCGGCTCAGTGCCCTGGCTTTTGCGGCGCGATGAGGCGGTCGATCCACGCCAGTATCACCGCCGAGATGACGAAGGTGAGGTGGATGAGCACCTGCCAGAGGATGACCTTGTCGGCGATTTCCCCGGACTTCTCGTAAAGCGCCTGCGCGCCGATGAAGGTCTTGAGCAGGTGGATGGAGGAGATGCCGATGAGGGCCATGGCCAGCTTCACCTTGAGGACGCCCGCGTTCACGTGCGAGAGCCACTCCGGTTGGTCGGGATGGTTTTGCAAATTCAGCCGCGACACGAAGGTCTCGTAGCCGCCGACGATGACCATGACGAGCAGGTTGGCGATCATCACCACGTCGATCAACCCCAGCACCATGAGCATGATCTCCGCCTCCTGAATCGTGGTGGTCTTGAGGATCAGGTGCCACAGCTCAACCATGAAGCGATAGACATAAACGCCTTGCGCGACGATGAGGCCGACGTAGAGCGGAGCCTGCAGCCAGCGGCTGAGGAAGATGAGTTGGCTGAGTGCGCTGGCGCGCTTGTGCAGGGCGGGGCGGTTGGTTTCGGCGGACATGCTGCGGGTGCTATGCCGCCTGCGGGAGGGCGAGTCAAAGGCAAACTCGCCTGCGGTTCGTGAGGGTCCAGGCCTCGCGCGCGCCTGCGATGCAGGGGGATATTTCCGTTGACGCATGGGGGCCGGGTCGGTTTCATTCGCCGCGTTGCCGCTGGATAAATCGTGTGTGGACGGCTTTTTGCGTCCGCACCCGGCGGATTAATTGTTCAAATCGAATGCGCAGGAACTCATGGCTGGACGCGGGCGAAGCGGACAAGGTCCGCTCCGCAAGTTGTTAACCAGCCATTAACATGAGCAAAAAGTTCAACGTAGCCATCGTCGGACTCGGTTTCGGAGCGGAATTCATCCCGCTCTGGCAGAAGCATCCCCACACGACCTGCTACGCCATCTGCCAGCGCGACGAAAAGAAGCTCAACGCGGTCGGGGACTACTTCGGCGTCGAGCAGCGCTACCAGGACTTCGCCGCACTGCTCAAGGATCCCGCCGTGGACGTGGTCCACATCAATTCTCCCATCCCCGATCACGCGTGGATGTCCATCGCCGCGCTGAAGGCCGGCAAGCACGTCGCCTGCACCGTGCCGATGGCTACGAACATCGCCGACTGCAAGAAGATCGTGGAGTTGGTCAAGCAGACCGGCCTCAAATACATGATGATGGAGACCGTCGTGTATGCCCGCGAGTATCTCTTCATGAAGGAGCTGCTGGACGACGGGAAGCTCGGCAAGCTCCAGTTCGTCCAGGCTTCGCACCAGCAGGACATGGACGGCTGGCCCAACTACTGGCCCGGCCTCCCGCCGATGTGGTATGCCACGCACTGCGTCGGCCCCGTGGCTGGACTCATCGGCAAGCCCGCCGAATACGTGAGCTGCTTCGGCTCCGGCACCGTGCGCAAGGAACTCATCGCGAAATACGGCTCGCCCTTCGCCGTCGAGACTGCGCACATCAAGTTCGCCGGCAGCGACGTGAGCGCCCGCATCATCCGCTCGCTCTTCGACCTCGCGCGGCAGTATCGCGAGAGCATTGACGTGTATGGCGACAAGCAGTCCGTGGAGTGGCCGCTCGTCGAGCACGAGCCGCTCGTGATGCACACGGCCAAGAAGCCCGAGCCGAAGATTCCCCAGCCGGTGAAGTGCCCGGACTTCGCCAAGCGCCTGCCCAAGAGCATCGCCAAATACACGACGCAAGGCGTCTATGACTCCAGCAAGAAGACGCACCTGAGCTTCACGCAAGGCAGCGGCCACGGCGGCAGCCACCCGCACCTCGCGCATGAGTTCGCGATGGCCCTCGTCCAGAAGCGCGACCCCTTTCCGAACGCGAAGCAGTCCGCCAACTGGACCTGCGTGGGCCTTTGCTCACACGAATCCGCGATGAAAGGCGGCGCGATCGTGAAGCTCCCGAAGTTCACCCTTTAGTCGGTTCCCGTAACGAAACATCAAGCCAGCAAAACTATGAGCGAAGACAAAACGACCTCGAACCAACCCATCGCGCCCAACGCCAAACGCCTCCTGTGGGCCGGCTTCATGGCGATTCTCGCCGCCGGCGTCGGCTTTGCCATCCGCGGCGGCATCTTTGACAACTGGGGCAAAGAATTCGGCTTCACCGGTGCCCAGCTTGGTATGATTGGTGGCGCGGGGCTGTCCGGCTTCTGCTTCGGCATCATCCTCGGCGGCATCATCTGCGACAAGATTGGCTACGGCAAACTGGTCATCACCGCATTCCTGCTGCACATCCTCTCGGCCGTCGTCACGTTCGCCGCTGTGCCGGGTGACGGTGGTGAAGCGGCCAAATCCTTGGCCTACAACTGCCTCTTCGGCGGCATGTTCATCTTCGCCTTCGCTAACGGCGTCCTCGAAGCTGTCGCGAACCCACTGGTCGCCACGCTCTTTCCGCACAACCGCACGCACTACCTGAACATCCTCCACGCCTCCTGGCCGGCGGGTATGATCATCGGTGTTGGGCTAGGCTGGGTGCTGGACGACAAGATGAATGTGTCCTGGAAGATTCAGCTCGCGCTCTATCTCATCCCCACCGCCATCTACGGCATCATGTTCATGGGCCAATCCTTCCCGAAGTCCGAGGCCTCCGAGAAGGGTGCCAGTCTCGGCGAAATGTTCAAAGACGTGGGCATCCTCGGCGCGCTCGTGGTGGCGCCGTTGCTGTTGCTCTTCTGCGGCAGCTTCCTCCCGCTGTTCGGCATCTCCGGCGAGGCTGCGGAGAAGATCGGCTACGTCGTGGGCGGACTCACGGTGGTCGCCGTGGGCATTCTGACCAAAGGCTCCATCGGTTCCTTCCTGCTCTTCACGCTGTTCATCACCCACGCCCTTATCGGCTCCGTGGAGCTGGGCACGGACCAGTGGATTCAATTCATCACCGGCAACCTCTTCACCTCCGAGCAGGGCAAGTATCTCTTCCTCTGGACGTCGGTCATCATGTTCGGCCTGCGCTTCTGCGCAAACTGGATTGAGCACACCCTCAAGTTCACGCCCATCATGTTGCTCTTCGTCTGCTCGGTGCTCGCCTTCGTCGGCTTGCAACTGGCCAGCACGATGACCAGCATTGAAATGGCCTTTGTCGCGCTCGGCATTTACGCCGTCGGCAAAACCTTTTTCTGGCCCACCATGCTGGCCGTGGCCTCCGACCGCTTCCCGCGCACCGGTGCCGTGGCGATTTCCATCATGGGCGGCATCGGCATGCTCTCGGTCGGCACCATCGGTGGTCCCGGTCTCGGCTACCTGAAAGACCGCTACGCGGGTGAGTCGCTCAAGGAAAAGGACGCCGCCCTGTTCGCCGAATACAAAGCCGAAAAGCCGAGCACCTTCCTAAGCATCAAGTCCATGGAAGCGTTTGGCCTAGACGGCAAGAAGCTGGGCGTAGCCAAGGACGCCAAAGAGAAGACCGAGAAACAGAAGGCGGTCGTGGCGGCGGACCAGCTTGGTGATCGCAAGACCTTGAAATTGGACTCCTACATCCCTGCGACCATGGCCCTGCTCTATCTGGGAATCTTCCTCTACTTCAAGTCCATCGGCGGCTACAAGGCGGTGCATCTCGATGGCACCAGCGGCGCGGCAGCCCCGCCCAAGGCCTGAGCCAACAGTCATTACTTCACGGGCGGCCTCGCAAGGGGCCGCCCTTTTTGTTTCACCACACCTCCACCGGACCCTTCGGCACGGGCACGCTCTGCCGCTGCGCTGACGCCGGGTCTTGCATGAAGCTCGCCACCATCGGGGCCAGCGCGTAGCGCGGGAGCAGGAGGCCGTCGCCGTCGCAGAACTGCTGCCGCCAGCGCAGGTAGCGCTCCAGCACGTCGTGGAACTCCGCGCGGCTGCCGATGCTCACCACCTTCTTGTTGAACTCGTTCACCGGCCCGAAACGCTTTGCATACCACGGTGCGACCTTGCGGAACATCCGGCAGCCGTGCTCCTCGCCGAACACCTCCACCATCAAGTCCAGATGCCGGCACATCACGCGGATGCGCTCCTCGAACTTCGGCTCCGGCAGCAGCTCGCCCGTCGCGAGCAGATGCCGCGTCTGGTGAAAAATCCACGGGTTGTAAAACGCCCCGCGCCCCACGCTCACGCCCGCGCAGCCCGTGTCGTCGAACATCTTCTTCGCCGCCTCCGGCGTGGTCACGTCGCCGTTGCCGATGACGGGAATGCGCTTCACCGCCGCGACGACTTTGCGAATGCCCGCCAAGTTCACCGTCCCGCTGAACCCCTGCTCCCGCGTCCGCCCATGCACGAAAATCGCTGCGACGCCGGAGTCTTCCAGCGCGCGCGCTAAGTCCGGGGCGGTGATGTTCTCGTCGTCCCAGCCCAGCCGCATCTTCGCCGTCACCGGGATTTTGACCGCGTTCACCATGCCCTTCACCAGCGCCGCAGTCTTCTCGTGCTCCGTCATCATCGCCGAGCCGCCGCCCACGCGGCAAACCTTGCGCACGGGGCAGCCCATGTTGATGTCCACACTCGCGATGCCGCGCTGCTCGAGGTCCACCGCCGCGTCGCGCATCTCCTCGGGCACCGAGCCGAAGAGCTGCACCGCGAGGGGGCGGTCCCGCTCGTTGGTCTCGATGAGCTTGAGCGCCTTCTTGTTCCGCTCCAGCAGCGAGCGCGCGTTGACCAGGTCCGTCGTGCACAAGTCCACGCCCCCGACCTCGCGGATCACGAGCCGGAACGGCAGGTTCGTGTAGCCCGCCAGCGGCGAGAGGAACAAATTGGACTGAAGCTCAAGTGGCCCGAGCCGGAACATGGCGGGAGGATTGGGCCGACTGGCGGATGAGGCAAGCACGGGCGGGGAAACCTTTTAACGCAAAGACGCCAAGGCGCAAAGACGCCGAGAAAGGGAGGGAGACAATTTTCCCAGCATATATTTCCTGCCCACTTTGTCTTCTTTGCGTCTCTCCTCCTTGGCGTCCTTGCGTTAAACATCCGCTCACCGTTCGTAGAGCCGCCGCAATTCCTCCAGCGGCACGCCCCGGTAGTAACCCACCGTCACCCGCCACATCAGCGCGTAAGTCCGCAGCACGCCCAGCTTGCGGAACTTCCGTGCCGAGGTGACCACCGTCGCATCTGCCAGCGCGATGCGGCCCAGCGGACGCAGCCGTTGGCACAGCTCGAACTCCTCCATCAACGGCACGTCCGGCACGCCGCCGATGCGCGCGAGCGTCTCGCGGCGCAGGAAAACCCCCTGGTCCGCCATCACCCGCCGCGCGACGAGCAGTCGCCACCAGCACTTGAACTTCGACCCGCGCACCAGCCAGTTCGGCGGGTCGCGGAAGATTTTGTAAAACCCACCCGCCGCCACGCCGGGCTGTGCCAGACACGCCAGCAGAGCTTCGCCCGCGTCCGGCGGAACCCAAGTATCCGCGTGCAGGAACAAGATGACTTCCCCTGTCGCCCGCTCCGCCCCCGCGCGCAATTGCCGCCCGCGCCCCGTCGCGCTGCTCACGACGACGCAGCCCGCCGCTTCAGCCAGCTTCACCGTGTCATCCCCGCTCCCGCCGTCCGCGATGATGATCTCCTTCACCTCCGGCACCCGCCGCAGCCGCCGCAACGTCTCGGGCAGTTCCGCCGCCTCGTTCAGCGTCGGGATGACGATGGAGATGTTGCTGGCCGTGTCGGTCACGCGCGCACCCTAGTCGTGCCACCGCACCGACACAGCCGCCAAATCGCACATTCTCTCCGCCGAACCGCCTGCTACAGTGCTTCGTGGCGCGACGCGTAGTCGTCCTGCTGGCGAGTCTTCCCGAGCGCTTCAGGCGAGCGAAGCACCGGCTATCCCGAAGTTTGTTACTGAAATCAACCGCCGGGTTGGTAGCGTCCGCACGTCAAACAGCCAGTCGTCGCTCCACCGGGAACGAGCCATCGTCCGCCATGCACATGACCGCAATTGCCGCCACCGCCGCCACGCTCCTGCTCGCGGCCCTCACCGCCGTCGCGCAAGGCACGGCGTCCGTCGAGGGCACGGTCACGTTGCCGAAGCCGACGGCGCAGGGGAAACCCACTTTGCGCTATGCGGGCCAGACAGGCTCGCTCGCCGCCCCGGAGCCGCCCACCGCTGTAGTCTATCTCGAAGGCGCGCCGCTCCTCGCCGAGGACAAGCCTGCAACCAATGTTGTGCAGGTCGTGCAGAAGGGGATGCAGTTCGGCCCCGGTCTCCTCGTGGTGCGCCGGGGCACACGCGTCGAGTTCCCGAACGGCGACGACTTTTACCACAACGTCTTCTCCTACTCGAAGGTCAAGCGCTTCGACCTCGGCCGGTTCCTGAAGGACGAGAAGCCCGCCGCCGTTACCTTCGACCAGCCCGGCGTGGTGAAACTCTACTGTGAAATCCACGAGCACATGCGCGGGTCCCTGCTCGTGCTCGACACGCCTTACTTCGTGAAGACGGACACGAATGGCGTCTATCGCCTCACCGGCCTGCCCGCCGGCCAGTTCAAGCTCAAGGCGTGGATTGACGAGAAGCTCGTGCATGAACTGCCGGTGGACTTGAAAGCAGGCGCGACCACGCGCGTCAACTTCCCCGGTTCGCCATGAATGAAACCACTAACCGGCACTCACCTGCACTAATGAAGAGCAAGCACGAGCATCGCGGATCAGTCGGAAACCTTGTCCGACGGCATGAGCTGCCAGCAGGTCGCGGCAGGTCGCGCGCAGGATTCTTTCCCCGGATTGCATTAGTGCTGGTCAGTGCCGACTAGTCGTTCACCAGCTCCCCCATGCCGCGCCTCAGCTTCCGTCTCAAGCTCCTCGTCGCGATGATGGTCGTCGTGGGCGGGGTCTCCGGCGTCACGCTCTTTCTCACGCAGAAACGCGTGCAGGCCGCCTACGAAAAACTCTTCCGCGACAAGCTCGAAGCACTCGTCACCTACGTGCCCAAGGAGCAGGAGATGCGCATCGGCCAGATTAAGGAGGAGTGCGCACGCCTCGCCAAACTTCCGCGTATCCGCGCAGCGATGGAGGCAGGCGAGGTCGAACGGCTCTACCTCATCGGCCGCGATGAGTTGAAGATCATCGTCGGCGACCCGGTGGAATCCGGCACGGACACGCCCCCGGCCCCCCCGCCCGCGCCCGCGCCTGGCTTCATCGCCGAACCGTTGAAGCAAAAGCTTTCCAACACGAACGCCCCGCTGCCGCGCCCGCTGGCCAAAGAGGTCGGCAAAAAAATCGGCGCGAAGCCAGCGCCCGGTCAGCGTGCGCCGCGCATCCCCTTCCTCGGCTTCCTCGACGCTGAGGGCAAGGTGATGGAGGCCCCCGAGCTGGAGAAGGTCCTCACGCCGGAGCGCCGCAATTTCCTTAAACAAATCGCCCGCTTCGGCCCGGTCGTGCGCCTACTCGACGATCAGGAAGTCGGCTACCTCGAACTCGGCAACGGCCGCGTCACGGAGATTATTGTCACCCCGGTGTTCAACGATGGGCATCTGATCGGTGCGGTGGTTTATGGCATCAAGTTTTTCGACGTCGTGGCAGACGCCGCCGAGCGAGTCATCGCCGAGGTCAGCGAGATCGAGAGCGGCACATGGATCGAGGGCAAACTCTACACCCGCACGATACCGGATGCTGTGCGGGACACACTGGCCGGGCAGTTGGCTGCGGAAATCCGCGCCAACCCGGAGCCGCGCGAGAACTTCATGGTGGCGATCCACGGCGTTCCGCACCGCGTTTTCTACACTCCGCTCAATGAAGATTCGCCCCTGCCCGTCGCCTACAAGATCGGCCTCTACTCGTCAGCCGGTGCCCTCCAAGCCCAGGCCAGCCTCCGTTCGGACTTCCTCCGCTTCACCGGGGTTGCCACCCTCGGCGCCTTGGCTCTGAGTCTCCTCCTTTCGCATGGCTTGTCGGTGCCGATCCGTGAGTTGGTCGGCGCGACCGAGAGGATTAGCGCCGGCGACTTCGCCATCCAACTACCCGAGCGAGGCAAGGACGACCTTGGCCGTCTGGCCAAATCCTTCAACGAGATGGCCGCCGAGCTCGCGCTCAAGGAGAAGTATCACTCCATCCTCCACACCATCGCCGACAAGGACGTCGCGCAGCAGCTCCTCGAAGGCAAGATCGCCCTCGGCGGCGAGCTGCGCGAGGCGACCGTGATGTTTTGCGACATCCGCGGTTTCACCGCGCTCACTCAAAACATGGACCCGGCCGAGGTCATTGCCCTGCTCAACGAGCACATGACCGTGCTCACCAAAATTGTCACCGAGCACCACGGCGTCGTGGATAAGTTCATCGGTGATTCCATCATGGCCCTCTTCGGCGCGCCCAAGAGTTACGGAGACGACGCGCTCAACGCCGTCCGCTGCGCCCAGCGGATGATAGCCGAGCGCGCGAAGCTTAACCTGACCTCGCGCTACCACCTCCAGATGGGCATCGGCCTCGCCACGGGACAGGTGCTCGCGGGCAACATGGGTTCAGCGAATCGCTCAAACTACACCGTGCTCGGTGAGCGCGTGAATCTCGCCGCGCGCTTATGCAGCGTGGCGGGCTGGGGTGAAATCGTCATCGGCCCCACCACCCGCGAGCAGCTCGGCGACCGCATCACGGTCGAGCAGATGGACCCGATGCAGCTCAAGGGATTTAGCGACAGCGTGGTTGCCTACAAGCTGATCGAGGTGCGCACCGAGCCGCGGTGAAGCTCGTAGCCGCCGAGGTAAGGCGGCGGAATTGTTCGTGCGTCGTAAA
>CAMBZO010000030.1 GCA_945872195.1 Akkermansia muciniphila
GTGTCCGCAACTCCGCCATCGCGTCCGATCCCGTGGCTCGTGCTGGCGGTGGCCTTGGCGGGCGGCGGCTTCGCCGGTTGGCTGCTGGCGAATCCGAATTTGTTCCGCTCCAGCGCGAAGCCCGCTCCGGTTGCCAGCGTCCCCGTAACGGCAGATGCGCCCAAGGTGGTGTCCTCGCCGCCGCGCGGCGCGCTGCCACCGAGTCTCCTCGCCGCCGCGCCCGCGTTTTCAGCAGCGCAGTCGAACGCGATCTTCAACCTGACGAACCGGAACCGTGCGGTGGCAGCCCCCGCTCCGGCTCCCACCGCGCTGCCACCATTGATCAGCGCGCAGTCACCCGCCGCGCCCATCGCTCCCGCGCCGCGCGTGGGCGAGACGCTTTACAACGGCATCGTCCTCCCGGAAGTTTGGCCGCCCAAAGGCACTTACAAAGCGGGCGAGCCGATGGCCGTGCCTTACTTGAGCAACCCACCGCCGGTCATTGACATCTCGAATGGCCGCCAGTTGTTCGTGGACGACTTCCTCATCGAGAGCAACACGCTCAAGCGCACGTGGCACCCGGCCACGCTGCATTCGAACAACCCCGTGCTGAAGCCGGACCGCGAGTGGGAGAAGCTGGGCGGCGCGATGGCGATGCCCTTCAGCGACGGCGTGTGGCTGGACCCGTGGTGCCCGCTCACCCCGCCGCAGTTCAAGCCCGAGGAAATTCAGGACCCGGTTGCGCTCGTCGAGCGGCTGCTCAATCCCAGCACGAACGCGCCGGCTAAATTCCTCAGCGAGCAACTCTCGCCGGCGACGCGCGCGACATTGGCTGCGTTCAAGCCCGTGGATGCCGCCAGCCTGAGCGCGATGCAGAAGGTGCTGGCCACCGAGTTGAATGGCGCCGTCAACGGGCCGCTCTGCTACACGGTAGAGAGGTTCGGCGACGTGCAACGGGCCGGCCGTATGCAGGAGCGCACGTCGCAACTGCTGGCCCTGCGCCCAGCGAGCGGCCCTCTGCTCCAGCGGCAGAACCGCTGGCTGCTGGAGGACGCGTTTCCGCGCGAGCTGGCCCGCATGCAGCCGCTCTTCGCGTGCTACTACATGGCCGGCTACGGACGTGGCACCGCGCTGGCGACCTCGACCAACGGCATTGATTGGGAGAAGCCGGAGTTCGATGTGAAGCCCGGCAGCAACCTCGTGCAGCTCGACCCGCGCGACTCCTCGACGGTGTGGCTCGATCAGGAAACGGCCAACCCAGCCGAGCGTTACAAGATGTGGCGCTCGCACAAGGACGGCGACACGTTCGGCCTCTCGCTGCACTACTCGGCGGACGGCATTCACTGGGGGCCGCGCGTGCTGCGCACCGGCTCGGCGGGCGACCGCACGACGGTGTTTTGGAATCCGTTCCGCAAGGTGTGGAGCTACAGCCTGCGCCACGGCTGGGGCGAGCCGCGCGCGCGGCGCTACTGGGAGGTGAAGGACCTGCTCGCCGGGCCGCACTGGAAGGAAATCTCGGAGCCACAGATGTGGGTCGGCTCCGACGGGCTCGACCCGTTGCGCGCTGATCTGCAAGTCACGCCCCAGCTCTACAACCTCGACGCGGTGGGCTACGAGAGCCTGATGGTCGGCCTCTTCTCGATCTGGCGTGGCGACAAAAACATTCCCGAGGGCCGCCCAAAACCGAACTCCGTCTGGCTCGGCTTCAGCCGGGATGGTTATCACTGGGACCGGCCCGACCGCCGCCCGCTCATTGATGTGTCCGAGAAGAAAGGCGACTGGAACTGGGGCAACGTGCAGTCCGTCGCGGGCGGCTTCCACGTCGTCGGGCGGAACCTGCACTTCTACTTCAGCGGGCGCGCGGGCGCAGAGGGCCAGCGCGACGGCGGCGGGGCGATGGGTTTGGCAACGTTGCGCCGCGACGGCTTTGCCTCGATGGACGCAGGGCCGGAGGGCGGCGTGCTGACGACTCGACCGATGAAGTTCAACGCGAACTACCTCTTCGTGAACATGAAAACCAACGCGCCCGATGGCGAGCTGCGCATCGAGATCCTGCACCCGGACGGGCGGCCCATCACGGTGACAAAGAACGACACAAAGCAGCAGATCACGCCGTTCACCAAGGAGAACTCCAGCGCGCTGGCCGCCGACCAAACGTTGATGACTGTGGGTTGGGCGAATGGCATCCAGGACTTGAGCATGCTGGCCGGACGATCGGTGAAGTTCCGGTTCCACCTGAAGAACGCGAGCCTATATTCGTTCTGGACCAGTCCGAGCCGTTTTGGGCGCAGCCTCGGCCCGATGGCCGCAGGTGGCCCGAACTTCACGGGACCGACGGACACGATTGGCAACCGGTCCTACAACGCTTTTCCAACCGCACCACGCGTGCCCGTGCCCGCGCCGCCGGCAACCAACGCGGTCGCCCCGCCTGTGGCACCGCCGGGGAAGAAGTAACGAAATAGCTCGCACGGCCAAGGGCGTGAGCTGGTTGAGGATACCACCATGACCGCGCGCTGCACGCGGGGGTCGAGAGGGATTAGCCGTCTCCTCACCTCGGCGTCTACACCTTGGTCCGCTTGTGCTTCCGCGCCAGCGCCTTGACCCCAGGAGCGGCGAAGAGAGCCGCGCCGACAATGCCAGCGTCGTTGCCCATCGTTGCTGGGACGATCTTGGCCTCCACATTTTCCAGGTAACGGAAGAACTGTTCCGGGTCGCTGCTCACGCCGCCGCCGATGATGAAGAGGTCGGGCGCGAGCATATACTCCAGCGTGGTGAGATACCGGTCCACGTTCCGGCCCCACTGTTCCCAAGTCCACTTGTTGCGCTCGCGGGCGACGGTGGAGGCGAACGTCTCCGCATCCTTCCCGCCGACCTCGAGGTGGCCCAGTTCCGTGTCCGGCAGCAATGAGCCGTTGTGCAGCACGGCGGAGCCGATGCCCGTGCCCAACGTGACGAGCACAACCGTGCCGCGCACGCCGCGCCCCGCGCCGAAGCGCGCCTCCGCCAACCCGGCGGCGTCCGCGTCGTTGCCCACGGCGACGTGGCTCACCGACAACGCGCGGCGCAGGTGATCCACGATCTCGTGGCGCACCCACGCGGCGTCGAGGTTGGGCGCGCGGCGGACGACGCCGTGCTTGAGGAGGCCGGGGAAGCCGACGCCCACGGGGCCGCGCCACTTGAGCTTCCGCGCCAGCTCGGTGATGGCGGCGACGACGCTTTTGGGCGTGCTCGGCTGCGGAGTCCGGGCGCGCAGGACGGCGGAGGTGAGCGCGCCCTTGCGTGTGTCCACCACGGCGGCCTTGATGCTGGTGCCGCCGATGTCCACGCCGAGGATGTGGTGCGAATCGTTCATGAAGTTGCTGGCCTTGGGTTACATCAGGGACGGGGAAATGACCAGTCGTGAAAGCCCCTTGCCTCGAACAAAAAATCCCGACTCGACCGACACCGCGCGACCGCGCACTCTTTTTCCAGCAGCCGCGATATTGACTGAACGGAACGTCCGCGCGACAACGTCCAAGGCCGCATCTTTATGACCGAGACCATCGCTTTCAAACCGCCGGGCAGCTACACGTCCGCCTCGGTCCCCAAGCACGTCGTCCAGCAGCGCTTCCGCACGCCGAAGAAGAACATCCCGCAGACGCCCATCGAGCGGAACCACTTCCTCCACGTCATCCGCAACTACGTCGCGGAGTTCAACCCGGTGCCGCCCATGCCCACCGCCGAGCTGAAGGTCCACGCCGACCGCGTCATCGGGATGCTCAAGTGCGACCCCATCTACCGCGACTACATCGGCGTGCTCATGAACAACGAGATGTGGCGCGAGCAACTCGCCGCCGTGCCGTTCGAGCGACGGCTGCTGCTGTTGCCCAAGTGTCTCCGCGTCGAGGCGAAGTGCCCTGCGCCCTTCGATGAGTTCGGCCTGCTGTGCAAACAGTGCGGCCTCTGCTCGATTCAGGATTTGCAGGCGGAGGCAGAGAAGCTTGGTTACGCGACGCTCGTGGCGGAAGGCTCCGCCATCGTCATGTCGCTCATTCAAACCGGCAAGGTGGAGGCCATCGTTGGCGTGAGTTGCCTCAGCGTGCTGGAACGTGCGTTCCCCTACATGGAAGCTGCCGCGATTCCCGGCGTCGCCATTCCGCTGCTTCAGGACGACTGCATTGACACCACTGTGGACCTCGACTGGGTGTGGGATTACATCCACTTGACCAGCGATGACCAGACGCGCCGCCTCGACCTCGGCGCGCTGCGGGACGAGGTGGATTTCTGGTTCAGCCCCCTCGCGCTGGACACCATCATGGGCAACGCCGAGGGCGAGACCGAGCGCATCGCGCGCGACTGGCTCATGCGCGCCGGCAAGCGCTGGCGGCCCTTCCTCGCCGTGTCCACGTTTCAGGCGTTGCGCCGCGACACCGGCAAGCCCTTGCCCGAGGACATCAAGAAAGCCGCCGTCGCCGTCGAGTGTTTCCACAAAGCCTCGCTCATCCACGACGACATCGAGGACAACGACGCGCTGCGCTACGGCGAGAAGACGCTGCACGAGGAATACGGCACGGCCGTCGCGCTGAACGTGGGCGACCTGCTCATCGGCGAAGGCTACCGCTTGCTTGCCGCGTGCAAGGCCAGCCCGGCGCAGAAGGCCGAGATGGTGCGCATCGCCAGCGAAGGCCAGCGCGAACTCTGTCGCGGCCAAGGCGCGGAACTTTGCTGGGCGCGCAACCCGCAGACGCTCACGCAGCATCAGGTGCTGGACATCTTCCGCAAGAAGACCGCGCCCGCCTTCGAGGTCGCGCTCCGTGTTGGCGCGCTCTACGCGGGCATCGAGCAGCACGAGGAAGTCGAGGATGTGCTCCACACTTACAGCGAAGCCCTCGGCATCGCCTACCAGATTCGCGACGACCTCAGCGATCTCGGCGACACCGGCGAGACGAACGACATCGCCGGCCTGCGCCCGAGCCTGCTGCTCGCCGTCGCACACGAGAAGGCGAAGGACGCCAAGAAGGAACTGCTCGCGAGCGTCTGGCGTCGGCAGCTCCCCGCCGGTGTGAGCGTGAAGGACATTGAAGCGATTTACACCGAAGTCGGCGCTGACCTGCGCGCGAAAACGTTGCTCGAGACTTACAAAGAGGAAGCCATCCGTTGCCTGCAAGACTTGGAGAACCCGAACCTCAAAGGCCTCCTCCGCCGTGTGCTGGGCAAGATTTTCAACGACGTGGAAATCAAGGGCTGGTGCAAAGAGCAGGAGCAAATGAACGGCATCCGCGACGGCGTGCGGGTCGAGACTGATGTGCAGATGCCTGCGTCGCGTGAGTTGGACCTGGTGATGGCGAAGTAGTCCGCGGGCTACTGCGGCACGACCTTTACCGCCTTCGCCTTCGCATCAATCACCAACTTCGTTCCCTGCGGCGGCTTGGGAATCGGCATGCCGCTGTCGCGCGAGAGTTCGTTCAAATCAGCGGGGAGTCGCTGCTTTTGGGTAAGGAAAATCTGGAGGTTCTTGTTCAAATCCGCCAGGACCACTCTGGACTCGAACTCCTTGACTGTCGTGGGCACGACATGGCCGGTGGCGAGCTTCTGCGCCGGGGCGTCAGGCGCGGTAGATTCCGCTGCCGTGGGCGGAGCGGCGGGCGGCCGCTTTCGGCAGGCCACCATGGCAGTGAGTAGGAGAGCGCAGAGAAGGAGAGATAGTTTCATGGGGTTCACTTCACCGCGGACGCGTGGTCGGACAGCCACTGGGCATCCACGATGGACTGGTTGCCGGGCGGCCCGTTCGGATAGTTCATGGGCGTCTGCAAGACCGACTCCGTCCACTTGTGCAATTCGGTGTGGCCATCCACGAAAGAGAAGGCGCTGGCCAGGTTGTGGTAATTGGCCGGGAAGTCCACGATCAGGCCGGACGCGGCGGCGTTGGTCTTGATAGCGACGCCGAACGCGTCGTCGTTAATGATGGACGGGTGCTCGTCGGTCATCACGAACAGGTCGGATGGGCTGGGCCGGACCACGTCGGACTCGCGCTGGTAGATCAGGAAGAGCTGCGACGGGCCGAACGCCCCATAGTTCCGATCTTGCCAGGAGCCGGAGGCGCCCCAACCGACGCCTTGGTTCATCGCCACGCTGCGGACGCGCGGGATGCCGTTGCCTAAGTCAGCGCTCTTGTCGGCGGGGCACTTGTAGATGGCGTAGTTTTTGGCCACGTAGGGAGACAAGTGGGAGTTGTTCTGGATGGCGGACCAGTTGGTGTTGCCCGGCGTGTTCGGCGCGGTGCCCATGGCGTTGGGACACCAGCTACTCGGCCAGTTGGGGATGAATTTCCCGTCATAGTCCGGGGAGTATAGGTTGAAGCCCAGTTGGAGCTGCTTGAGATTGTTGGCGCAAACCGTGCCCTGTGTCTTCTGCTTGGCCTTGGAGAGCGCGGGCAGGAGCATCCCTGCGAGGATCGCGATGATGGCGATGACGACCAGCAGTTCAATGAGAGTGAAGCCGACGGCGGGTGTGCGGAGGACGACGGGTCGTTGCATGGCGGTGTTGAAGTGGCGCAAGTCTACATCGTTTTTCCTCGATGTCCATGCCCGATCTGGAACCGCCTCCGCTTCGCGCGGTCATGCTTCAGCCGCACACTGGGCCTCGGCGACCGCGGTGGCCGCTTCCGCTGGATCCGGCGCACGTGGGTCTCGTCGGTCCCCGATCGCGCACTAGACGCTTGCGTGCCGCCAGCACCTATTGGTAGGTTCGGCGCTTATACGGGTGCTTGCGCAAGACAAGGCGGCTGGAGTTCGGGTGTTTCAGCGTGTTGCATGGAGTTTGGTGGCACAAGTAGTGGCACACCGAAAAATGCAGCGGTTAAAATCGCAAGTGCTTGAGTATTAAAGTTGCGCACGTGGCGGAATTGGCAGACGCGCTAGATTCAGGTTCTAGTGAGTAACATCATGCAGGTTCAAGTCCTGCCGTGCGCACCAACAATTTTGCCGGGCGACTCGTCGAATGGCCGTGTCGCTAGAAACACCGAATATGGCAGCTAACATCCGCAAGGCAGCCTCCGAGGACGCGGCCGCTTGGATTGAGCTCGTGAAGGCGACGCTTGGCGAGGACCACCCTAACAAACAGGTTTATGATCCCGCCTGGGTCGCCACGGAATTAGCCTCTGGGCTGCCCGGCAATGAGACTTGGGTGGCCGAGGCCGATGGCAAGATGCTCGCCAGCGTCGCTGTCCTTGGTGCCGTGGCAGCCAACGAAAACCCCGTCTGCAACCTTGGCCGCAATCTTTTTCACCCCGCCAGCTACGCCGACGGCTCAGCCGACGTGCTCCTCCAGAAACTCACCGAGTTAGCCATCCTGCGTCGGCAGATGTGCGTCACCCGCGTGCTGGCGTCTGACAGTCCGCAGCAGGTGCTCATCGAAAAGACTGGCTTCGTGTGCGTTGGTTTCCAGCCACTCAAGCACATCACCAAGGCGCGCGAGGAAGTGCTCTTCTACGTGAAGAATTCGCGCTCCATGGCGGCCAGCCGCCTGCCTCTTTCGGAGTCACTGCCCCAAATCGGCGAGCTGGCGATTGCGGCGTTGAACCACCTCGCCATCCCTGGCGCACCGGCCATCCGCGATGGCGGCACGGGCTACCCCTTGCAGACGGATGTAGTGGTCGCTGCGGCGAACGAGGATGATTACAAAGCCGCCCGCGGGGCCGTAGCCTCGCAAAACCCGCCGACGGAAATCTCCAGCAACTTCAACTGGGGCAGTGGATTCATGCGCGTCAAATCAGCGTTGACGCTGCGCGCGACGCTCTGCCACCGCGAGGACAAGGTCGTTGCCGGGATGCGCTACCTCTACGACGAGCAGGACCGCTGTGTGCGCATCATGGATGCCTTCTGCACCGACAACCTCTCGCTGGGAGCGGTGCTCAAGCACGTGGCGAAGGCCGCGCAATCGGAGTTGGGCGCCGCCTATGTGGAGATGGACGTGCTCACCAGCGCGGTGAAGCTGCTCATCAGCGCGGAGCAGCTCGGTTTCGTCCCTGTCGCTTACTTGCCCGGGTTCCATAAAGTCCACGATGGCACGATGGACCTCGTCAAGATGGTGAAGCTCAACCAGACCTACAGCATCGAGCATGAAGGGCTCACCACCCACGCGCTGGTCATCGTCAATGTCATCAAGCGCTGCCTTCAGGACCAGAGCATCGGCGTCGCCTTCATCAACCTCCTGCGCGACCTCGAAATCTTCAAGGGTCTCGGTGACGGCGAGTTGCGCAAGGTCGCCCGGCTCTTCAGCCAAAAGCTTTTCCGCCCCGGAGACAAAGTTTTCGGCAAGGACGACCCCGGCAATGAAGCCTTCATTGTCATGCGCGGGCAGATCGAAATCGTGTTGGATGAGAACTCGGCCCCCATCGCCACACTTGGCCAGGGGCAGGTCTTTGGCGAGTTGTCGTTCCTCGACGGCGGGAAGCGCGGTGCCCTCGCCATCGCGAAGCAGGCCAGCATTCTTCTCGTGATGCAGCGCCCGCAGTTCTTCGAGCTTACCCAGCGCGAACCCAATCTAGGCCTCGCCATCATGCGCAACATTGCCCTCGAACTCACCGTCCGCCTCCGCCGCACCACCGCTGCCCTGTCCTCAACAAAGCCCACGGCCAGCGTGTCCTAGATGCGCAGCGACATCACCGAAGGCTCAAACCCGTAGCACTCCACTTGTCTCGCACGAAGCGAGGACGACGCGGTGTAGACCTGCAGGAATTTCGTCTCCCCCGACCGGCCCAAGTTCCCCGTTGCAAAAAATCCTGGCAGCCCAAGCCGAGCACGCCGCTTCCCTCGCCCGCTGGTTCCTGCTACCAACCCGCGCCATGAACGCCACGCAACGCAATTTCGAAACGCTGCTCGACCGCCACTTTGAAGCCGCCCTCGCCGACAATCCCGTGTGGGCCAATCACACCGGCCTGCGTGGGGGGGAAGGCAAGCTGGGCCGCGCGACGCTGCCGCACTTGCAACGCCAGGAGAAACATCGTCGCCGGACGCTCGCAGCGCTGGACGCACTAAACCCGCGCGAGCTTTCGAACGAGCAGCACCTCGACCGCCTCGCGTTGCGCGCGATGCTGAACAAGGAGTGCGAGGAGTTCGCGCGCGGTCGGCACGAGCTGGAGCCGAGTGGGTTGGATACGGTGCTGAATCTCCTGCAACACGAACTGCTCCGTGGCGATGACGAGCCGGCGCGGGCGCGCAAGAACATCCTCGGTGTGCTGCGGGCCACGCCGCGCTTCCTCGCGGAGGACGCCGAAGTGGTGACGCGACCCGAGCGCGTCTGGCGCAAAGTGATGCAGCAAACCTTCGCAGGAGCGGGTTCGCTCTTCGACGCGGTGGATACGTTTCTTGGGAAGCCTGCCACCGCGGCCGCACGCAAGGCCGCGCAGGCTTACCACGACACTGTCATGACCCGACCGCTCGCGCCGGAAGGTTCCTTCGCCATCGGCGCGGACGCGATGCAGCGCCGCGTGCGAGAGCAGATCGGTTTGGACTACACGTTGGCGGAAATTGAAACGCTCGCGCTGGCCGAGGCCCAGCGCGTCGGTGCGTTGCTGGACGCCGCGTGCAAGCAGTTCGGCAAGGGGCGTTCAGTGGAGGAAATCATTTCCGCCGCGCGCGCTGAGTGGAATCCCGGCGCGGACCTGCCCGCCGTGTATCGCGCGGAGACCAAGCGCGTGGCGGATGGCTTCCGCGCGGCGAAGGCGGTGACCTTTCCGAAGGGCGACGAATTACAGGTGCGCCTCGTGCCGGAGTTCATGCGGCATCTCTATCCGACTGCCGCCTACTCCTCGCCCGGCGCTTTTGAGAAGCGGCAGCGGGGCATTTTTTGGGTCAACGACTTGAGCCTCACGAAGACAACCGAGGCGGAGAAGCTCGCCGAGCGCCAGCAGCACTTCGGTCTGAGTCTCACGGCGGCGCACGAGGCGTATCCGGGGCATCATCTGCAGTTCGTCACTGCGAACCAGCACCCGCGCAAGTGGCGTCGCCTCTTCGCCCATGCGGTTTTCTACGAGGGCTGGACGCTCTGGTGCGAGCAGATGATGGTGGACCTCAAGATTGACCGCACCCCGTGGCTGCGCATCCAACAACTGCACGACGCTCTCTGGCGCGTGAACCGCATCCTCGTGGACCTGCGCCTCCAGACGGGCCGCTACAGCTACGAGCAGGCAGCGGCGCACTTGCGGAAACATCTCGGCTTCACCAAGGCGCGGAGCGAGGCGGAGATCAACTGGTATTCCGCGTCACCCACCGTGCCCATGAGCTACTGGCTTGGACGACTGGAGAACGAGCGCCTTCGCCAACGTCTCGTGGAAGGTCGCGGCTGGAGCTTGCAGCAGTTCAATGACTGGCTCCTGAGCTTCGGCACCATTCCGCAGGCGTGGATTGAGAAATACGGATTGGAGTGAGCTGAGATGGCTCGCCCGGCACGCTGGCGATACTCATGCAGGCGGGAAGAGTCGCTTATACTTTTCCCGGCGCGTTGACGGTGGCTCGGCGCGGCCCTTTAATTCGGTGTCGTCGGGAAAGCGACTGTGTCTCAGCCGCCCTCTGCAATGAACATCATCGAGCGCACTTGGAACTCCTCCCTCGGGAAGAAATACGTCATGGCCATCACGGGGGCGGGGCTGTTCGTCTTTCTCATCGGGCACCTTGTCGGCAACCTGCAAGTCTTCGGCCCGCCAGAGCTGATTAACGGCTACGCGCACTTCCTCAAGTCCAAGCCCGCCCTCATTTGGGGCGCGCGCCTCGGGCTGCTCGCCTGCGTGGGCCTGCACATCCTCGCGGCGGTGACCCTGCACAAGCTGAACGAGGCCGCGCGGCCCGTCGGCTACGCGGGCAAGGGCGCTTACGGCGCGAGCAAGGCGTCGCAGTATATGCTGCCCACCGGCCTCATCATCGCGGCGTTCATTATCTATCACCTTGCGCACTTCACGGTGCTGCTGCCCTTCGTCAACGGCGTCGGCGACTTCGCCAAGCTGACGACCACGCTCCACGGCGAGACCGTGCCGGACGTTTACGCGATGATGGTGCTGGGCTTCCAAGTGTGGTGGGTCGTGGCGTTTTACCTCGTCGCGCAGGCGCTGCTCTTCGTGCATCTGAGCCATGGGCTGACGGCGATGTTCCAATCGCTCGGCTTCCGGGACCACGTCTGGTGGCCGCGCATCCAGCTCTTCGCCAAGGGCGCGAGCGTCGCGCTGCTCATCGGCTACAGCATCATCCCGGTGGCAATTTTTCTGCGCCTCGTCGGCAACGAATACGTGGATCAAGGGCGGTTCAAGCAGAAAGCCCAAGCCGCACCGTCGGCCCTCATCGCGGTGCAAGGAAAGGAGGCCAAGTAACATGGCTACGCTGAATTCCAACATCCCGTCCGGCCCCCTGGGAGAGAAGTGGGAACACCACAAGTTCTACACCAAGCTCATCAACCCGGCGAACAAGCGGAAATACAAAATCATCGTCGTCGGCGCCGGGCTGGCCGGTGCGTCTGCGTCTGCCACGCTCGCGGAGCTGGGCTACGAGGTTCACAACTTCGTCTTCCACGATTCACCCCGGCGCGCGCACTCGGTCGCGGCTCAGGGCGGCATCAACGCGGCGAAGAATTACCAGAACGATGGCGACTCGGTGCATCGCCTCTTCTACGACACCATCAAGGGCGGCGACTTCCGCGCCCGCGAGTCGAACGTGCATCGCCTTGCCGAAGTGTCGGTGAACATCATTGACCAGTGCGCGGCTCAGGGCGTGCCCTTCGCTCGCGAATACGGCGGCTTGCTCGACAACCGATCCTTCGGCGGCGCGCAGGTTTCGCGCACGTTCTACGCGCGCGGCCAGACGGGGCAGCAGTTGCTCCTGGGCGCTTACTCGGCGTTGAACCGCAACATCGCCAACGGCGGCGTGAAGTCCTACACGCACGCCGAGATGCTCGACCTCGTGGTCGTGGACGGCCATGCGAAGGGCATCATCGTCCGCAACCTTCAGACCGGCGAAATCACCCGGCACAACGCTGATGCTGTGGTGCTGGCGACGGGTGGCTACGGCAACGTTTACAACCTCTCGACCTACGCGCGCGGCGCGAACGTCACGGCCAGTTGGCGCGCCTACAAGCGCGGCGCGTGCTTCGCCAATCCGTGCTACACGCAGATTCATCCGACGTGCATCCCGGTCAGCGGCGACTATCAGTCGAAGCTCACGCTGATGTCCGAGTCGCTCCGCAACGACGGCCGCGTCTGGGTGCCGAAGCGCAAGGAAGACTGCGGCAAGAAGCCGGCGGACATCGCCGAGGGCGATCGCGATTACTACCTGGAGCGGATGTATTCCGCGTTCGGAAACCTCGCGCCGCGCGACATCGCCAGCCGCGCCGCGAAGACGGTTTGCGACGAGGGGCGGGGCGTCGGCGAGACCGGGCTGGGTGTTTACCTAGACTTCTCCGCCGCCATTCAACGCCTCGGCGAGAGCAAGGTGCGCGAGCGTTACGGCAACCTGTTCGCGATGTATCAGGAAATCACGAACGAGAACGCCTACCAGACGCCGATGCGGATTTACCCGGCGGTCCATTACACGATGGGCGGCCTGTGGGTGGACTACAACCTCATGAGCAACGTCCCTGGCCTGTTCGTGCTGGGCGAGGCGAACTTCTCTGACCACGGCGCGAACCGTCTCGGCGCGAGCGCGCTGATGCAGGGCTTGAGCGACGGCTACTTCGTCCTGCCCGCGACGATTTCCGGCTACCTCTCTGGCCAGAATCCCGGCAAGCGCCCGACGACGGACAACGGGTCGTTCAAGCAGGCCGAGGAGAATGTGCAGACGCTCACGAAGCAGTTGCTCGGCAACAAAGGCAAGCGCACGCCCGACAGCTTCCACAAGGAACTCGGCAAGCTGATGTGGGAGCACTGCGGCATGGCCCGCAACGAGGCAAGTCTGCAAAAAGGCATCAAAGCCATCGGCGCGCTGCGCGAGGAGTATTGGAAGAACGTCAGCGTGCTGGGCGAGTCGAACGATTGGAACCAGTCGCTTGAGCGTGCTGGACGCATCGCCGACTTCATCGAGCTGGGCGAACTCATGTGCCGCGACGCGTTGATGCGCGAGGAGAGCTGCGGCGGCCATTTCCGCGAGGAATATCAATACACGCCGGACGACCCCGAGACGAAGCAGGGCCTCGTGAACCCCGGCGACGTGAAGCGCCGCGACGACCAGTTCGCCTTCGTGGCTGGCTGGGAATACGCGGGGGCGGCGGACAAGACACCGATTCTCAACAAGGAACCGCTCGTGTATGAGGAAGTGAAGATGAGCACGCG
>CAMBZO010000031.1 GCA_945872195.1 Akkermansia muciniphila
GTTCGTGCCTTCGGTGCGGTCCACGTCAATGCGCAGGATGGACGCGAGCAGGTCGGAGATGTCCTGGCCGGTCTTGCGCAAGTCGTCGGGCGGGTCCGGCTCGGCGGCGTCGCCGGTGGAAATGTAGAGGTAGCCGTCGGGGCCGAAAGCGAGCGTGCAGCCGTTGTGGCCGCCGCCGAGCCACGAGATGATGTGCCGCGCGCTCGCGGGGTCGAGACGAAGCGGGTCGAGCGAGGTGGCGGTGAAGCGCGAGACGCGCGCGCCATCCACTTTGTTGAAGCCCTCAGTGTGGTTGAGGAAAACGAAGCGGTTCGTCGCGAAGCCGGGGTGGAAGGTGAAGCCCAGCGGTCGCGCCGAAGAGCGGAACTCGCGGCAGTCGAGAACGAGGTCGGTGTTCGTCACGCCCGCGCTCGGGCGGAAGGAAAGGAGCTTGCCGCCCTCCTCCAACACCACCCAGCGGTCACTGCCGGGCTGGCGCATGAAGTCCACGGGTTTGGTGAATTCGAGCTGTGGGAAGACGCGCTCGACATTGAGCAGCGCGGGTGGGTTCGGCGAGCCGGTGACGCGCGAGGTGGTCCACGGCGTGCGCGGGGCGGCGGAGGCGGCGCAGGCGAGGAGGAAAACGAGTGTGAAGGACGGACGGAGTTTCAATGGGCCGCTCATGTGTCGGGCGGCTTTTTAGTCCGTCGGGGTGCGCTTGGCGAGCGGGGACTACTGGTAGTTCAGCCCACTGGCCATGCGGAGGGAGTCCACGTCATTCACGCCGACGTTGAAGGAGCCCGCCGGGTTAGCGGTGGCGGAGGTTCGGTAAGTGGGATGTGTCATGTCGTTGTATTGCTGGGTGACTCGGATAAAGGCGCCCTTCCAGACGTAGTTTTCCACATGACCGTCCGCGAAAGAAATGGCTGCCCCGTTGTTGTGCCGGCCGGCCGGCGGGTTCCAAGTGGTCCAAGTGCCGGTGACGGTGAGGTCGGTCATCGAGCGAATGCCAGCCGCACCGTTGTCGATGCTCACGGGATTCTCTTCGAGGAAGATGATCACGTCCGATGGCTTGAGAATATCCGTCAACCGCTTTGCCCCGGCCGGAACGACAGAACAGTTGATCCCCACGGACATTGCGTAGGACCGGTGATGGGCAACCCCGATGGTGCCAGCGATGGTCTTGGCCCGAGTGCCGGGACAGACGTAAATCTTCTCGGTTTTATGGTAGGGGAAAAGAATGCCGTTGCGGATTTCGTTGGTGTAGTTGGGGCCACCAAGCTGGACGTTGCCTTGAATCCACGCGTTCGGCTCGGCGGAAGTCGAGGCAGTTGGGCTGTTGTTGTTGGAGACGATTTTGTCCTCGTGGTCGCCACCGTAAAGGATGATGGCCAGTTGGAGCTGCTTGAGGCTGTTCAGGCACTGGGTGCCCTGCGCCTTCGTCTTCGCCTTGCCCAACGCCGGCAGGAGCATCCCCGCCAATATCGCGATGATGGCGATGACGACGAGCAGTTCGATGAGCGTGAAGCCGGCTGGGCGACGAGGGCGGGCGGCGAAGCGGGTTGCTTTCATGGGACTTGGTTAAGTTGTGAAGCGGGCTACTTATCCGGCGAAGCCGCGCGCTTGTCAATTCGCCGCCCGCCCGCCCATCCTCCGCTCACCATGCACACTGCTCGCCGCCACTTCGCCAGTGACAACTACGCCGGCATCTGCCCGGAGGCCTGGCAGGCGCTCGAGAAATCCAATCACGGCCACGCGCCCAGCTACGGCGACGACCCGTGGACCGCCGAGGCCGCCGACCTGCTCCGCGAGACGTTCGAGATGGAGTGCGAAGTGTTCTTCGTCTTCAACGGCACCGCCGCGAATTCCCTCTCGCTCGCGTCGCTCGGCCAGTCCTACCACAGCGTCCTCTGCCACGAGACGGCGCACGTGGAGACGGATGAGTGCGGCGCGCCGGAGTTCTTCAGCAACGGGATGAAGGTGCTCACGCTGCCCGGTGCGGATGGGAAGATTGACCCCGCCGGCATCGAGCGGCTGGTGAAGAAGCGTTCCGACGTGCATTACCCCAAGCCGCGCGCGGTGAGCGTCACGCAAGCCACGGAGCTAGGCACGGTGTATTCCCCGGCGGACCTGAAAGCGATTTGGGCGAAGACAAAACAGCTCGGCCTCAAGCTGCACATGGACGGCGCGCGCTTCGCGAATGCCGTCGCGTCGCTCGGCTGCAAGCCGCGCGAGGTGACGTGGGAGGCGGGCGTGGATGTGCTCTGCTTCGGCGGCACGAAGAACGGCTCACCTGTGGGCGACGCTGTGGTGTTCTTCAACCGCGAGCTGGCGCACGAGTTCGACTACCGCTGCAAGCAGTCCGGCCAGCTCGCCTCGAAGATGCGTTTCCTCTCCGCGCCGTGGGTGGGGATGCTCAAGGGGGGCGCGTGGCTGCGACACGCCGGACACGCGAACGCGATGGCCACGTTGCTGCGCGATGAGTTGGTAGTTCTGCCCGAGCTGCGGCTCATGTTCCCGCGCGAGGCGAACGCGGTCTTCATCGAGATGCCGCCCTGGCTCATCGTCGCGCTGCGGGCGGTGGGCTGGAAGTTTTACACCTTCATCGGCCAAGGCGGTTGTCGCCTGATGTGCGCGTGGGACACGACGGAGGCCGACGTGCGCGCGTTCGTGGCCGATGTGAAGCGCCTGCTGGTCGAGGCGCCGAAGGACATTCCGGTCGGTGCGACGAATCATCGGAAGCTGTAGTCGCCGCGAGGTAGCCGCCGAGTCATTTTGGAAATTCAGCTTCCCGCCTCCCGGCCCACTGCTACTTTGTCGTCGTGCCGCTGCTCCGCATCTTGGTGGATGGCTTCAGCCTCCTGCATGCCTGGCCGGAACTGGCCGAAGGCCGGGCGCGCCATTCCGCCGCCGCGCGCGAGGCGCTCATTCAGGAACTCACGCAGTATCACGACGCCACGGGCACGCCGGTCACCATCTTCTTCGACGGCGCGGGCGCGCCCAAGGGCACGCCGCAGGCGCATTCCACGCGCGAGGTCGAGGTGCTCTACTCGCGCGCGGGCCAGACGGCGGACGACATGATCGAGCGCGCCGCCTACCGCCTGAGCCAACTCGGCGAGGTGCTCGTGATCACCAACGACTTCGCCGAGCGCGATACGGTTAATTCCTTTGGAGGAATGGCGCAAAGCTGCGAGAATTTCCTACGCATGATGGGCGAAGCCAACCGCGACATGGCATTGGATTTGAAGGAACTCAACCGGCGCGAACGCTCGCGGTTCAAACAACCACGCTGACGAGAGCAGCCGTTGACCGGATAAACCCATTGAACTCCCCTTGCTGCGCTCCTATAGTCGGCCCTCTTTATGGGCACTGAAAATACAGCGGGACCGGGCATGGCGTGGCTGGGTTGGGCGATGCTGACGGTCGTTTCCTGGGGCGTCTATGGCGTCTTCCTCCACACCGGCGCGATGGGCATGGCGGACCCCGCCAACGGGCGCATCAAGGCGTTTCTCTTCGTGGGCGTGGCCTACTTCCTCACCGCCGTGCTCGCGCCGCTGGCCATCCTCGCGCTCAACGGCGCGTCGTGGGACTTCCCGGCCAAGGGCCTGTGGTGGTCGCTCATCGCGGGCATCGTCGGCGCGATCGGCGCGCTGGGCGTGCTGCTGGCCTTCGGCGCGAAGGGCACGCCCGCCGTGGTGATGTCCATCGTCTTCGCAGGCGCGCCGGTGGTGAACGCGCTCTACGCCCTCGTTACGCACCCGCCGGCGGGCGGCTGGGGTGCGGTGAAACCTCTTTTCTGGGTGGGCATCCTACTGGCCGCGCTGGGCGGGACGCTCGTGACTTTCTACAAACCCGCGCCCCCCGCGCCGCAAAAGGCCGCCGTCACGGCCCCGGCGGAACCGCAACCGCCGGGGAAATGAATCGCAGATGACTTGCCACCAAAAGGCACAGAAGGCGCAAAGAGATTTCCTCTTCGCGCCTTTTGCGTTTTTGGTGGCTGTTGAAACTAACCGCTGACCTGCACTAATGAAGACAACCGAAGCGACTGCCATTAGTGCAGGTCAGTGGTTGAAATCGAGTGAACGACACGCTTCCCAAACTTAGCGGTTTGCTCGCCGCGCTGCGGACGAATCCGTTCTACGCGGCCAAGCTCGCGGGCACGGGTTTGCTCGACGGCGTCGCCAGCCTCGCCGAGTTCAGCGCGCGCTGCCCCTTCACCACGAAGGCGGAGCTGGTGGCCGACCAACTCGCGCACCCGCCGTATGGCACGAACCTCACCTTCCCGCTGGAGCGTTACACGCGCTGCCACCAGACCAGCGGCAGCACCGGCAGCCCGCTGCGCTGGCTCGACACGCCGGAGAGCTGGACGTGGATGCTCGACAACTGGGAGACCGTCCACCGCCAGGCCGGCACCACGGCGGCGGACCGCATCTTCTTCGCGTTCAGCTTCGGGCCGTTCCTCGGTTTCTGGACGGCGTTCGAGTCCGCGCAACGGCTGGGCTGCCTCGTCTTCTCCGGCGGTGGCATGACCAGCGTGGCCCGGCTGCAATCCATTCTCGATTTGCGCGCGACCACCCTTTGCTGCACGCCCACCTACGCCCTCCATCTCGCCGCGGTCGCCGCGAAGGAAGGCATTGATCTCCGCCGTTCGCAGGTGAAGACCCTCAGCGTGGCGGGCGAACCCGGCGGGAGCATCCCGGCCACGCGCGCACGCTTGCAGGAACTCTGGCCCGGCGCGCGCATTTATGACCACCACGGCATGACCGAGGTCGGCCCGGTGAGCTACGAATGTCCCGCACGGCCCGGCGTGCTGCACGTCATCTCGCGGGCCTTCATCGCCGAGGTAGTGGACCCCGCCACCGGCCAGCCAGTTCCCGGGGGCGGGCGAGGCGAACTGGTGCTCACAAATCTCGGACGCACTGGCTCGCCCCTCCTCCGCTATCGCACCGGCGATTCGGTTCAACTCTCAACTCTCAACTCTCAACTCTCAACTTGCTCCTGCGGTTCCCCCGACCTCGCGCTCGAAGGCGGCATCCTCGGACGTGTGGACGACATGATCGTCGTGCGCGGAGTGAATGTGTATCCCAGTGCGGTCGAGGAAATCATCCGGCGCGTGGGCGGAGTGGCGGAGTATCAGGTGCGCGTGAGCCAGCGGCAGGCGCTGGCGGAGTTGACCGTGACCGTGGAGCCGGAGTCGGCCGGCTTGGCACCCGGCCTCGCGGCCAGACTGGCAGCCGCGTTCGAGTCGAGCCTCGCCCTGCGCGTGCCGGTGGTGCTGGCTGCGCCCGGCATTCTCCCGCGTTTTGAATCCAAGGCCCGGCGCTGGACACGGGAGTAGTTCAAAGCGCGATCGGCCGCCCCCGTTCGGGCGACCTTCCTAGGCTGAATGTTTTTTCCACGTCTGCGTCGTATTCACCGCGCCGCTAATACGGCGCATCAACAAAACAAACAACAAACCCTGTATCATGAAGAAACTGTTCGCACTGTTCGCCGCTACCCTCATCGCCGGTTCCGCCTTCGCCGGCGAGTTCCCCGACATCAGCATCTCCGACCTCAAGAAGGCCATCGCCGACAAGAAGGTCACCGTCATTGACGTGATGGGCACCGGTTCCTACAAGGCCAAGCACGTCCCCGGCGCGATCGACTTCGCCGCGGTGAAGGCCGACTTCGCCAAGTCCCTCCCGGCGGACAAGAACGCCCTCGTCGTCGCCTACTGCGGCGGCCCGAGCTGCAAGGCCTACCAGGCCGCCGCCAACGCGGCTGAGAAGCTCGGCTACAAGAACATCAAGCACCTCTCCGCCGGCATCTCCGGCTGGGTCGCCGCCAATGAGAAGACCGAGAAGGCCAACTAAGCCCCGGTAACGATTCCAAAGCGCCCCGTGTTTACGCACGGGGCGCTTTTGCTTTTGGCGGAGTGAGAGACTGGGAAAGTGAGCAGGTGATGAGGAGCGCGCTGCTCCGCTTTATCGCTTTCTCACCTACTCATCAAACAGCGGGAGCACGCGTCCCTTTCTCACGTCTGACCTCCGTATGCGACACGTTTGCTTTGACCGCGCCGCCGCCGGGCGTTACACCAAACCCGTCATTGCTCTCCCAGTTGCTGTTGCTCCATGAACTTACCGCTCTACATCCTCGCCGCGGGGACGAATTCCCAGATCACCTACATCTGGGAGAAGGCCACGATCGAGGCAAAGGTCATCATCGTCTTCCTGGTGATCTTCTCCATGTTCGCGTGGTCCATCATGGTCTCCAAAAGCCTGCAGATGCGCCGCGCCCGTCGGCTCAACGACCTTTTCATGTCCGAGTTCCGCGCGCAGAAGGCTGTGCTGGACATCCATGACCGACGCGTGCAGGTCGAGGGCTGCCCGCTCTTCATCGTGTATCAGGAGGGCTGCATGGAGACCGATGCGCGGCTGAAACAACCCGATGGTTCGCGCAAGAAGCACGTCTCCCTCAAGTCCATGGAGCACATCAAGCGCACGATGGAGAGCGCCGTCGCGCGCGAAGCTCTCGCGCTGGAGTCCGGCATCATCCTGCTCGCGCTGGCGGTCAGCGGCGCGCCCTTCCTCGGACTGCTCGGCACCGTGTGGGGCGTGATGGATACCTTCGCCGGAGTGGCGCAAGCCGGCCGGGCAGACCTCGCCGCGATGGCTCCCGGCGTGGCCGCCGCGCTCATCACCACCGTCGCCGGCCTGCTCGTGGCGATCCCCTCGATGTTTGGCTACAACTGGCTCGTGCACAACCTCCGCGTCCAGACCGTCGAGCTGGACAACTTCGCGCAAGAGCTGGCGTCGAAACTCGAGACCGAGTTCCTCAAGGATGACTGACGAGAAGGACATCGCGCAGCCGCCCACGGCGCAGCGGGACATGCCTGTCCACTGCTCGAAGTGCGACGTCTTCAACGAACGCGCCGCTTCGGTGTGCATTTCCTGCGGGGCGCACTTGCGGCTGAAATGCAAAAAGTGCGGCGCAGCTAACCTGCGCACCGCGAGCCGTTGCAACAGGTGCCATCAACTCCTCCGAGTCGGCGGCTTGGACTTCAGCCTGTTCAAGATCAAGTTCAAGCGCCGGCACTGGCGCTGGAGCCGATTGAAACGGCGATTCCAGCGTTGGAAAGGCCCGGCCGTCCTCTTGCTGGTCCTTGCAATCATCGTCTGGCTGATGAGCGGCGGCGCCCAAATATTCGGCACTGAATGAGACGCTTCTCCCAACGCAACTCCCTCGTGACGTTGAGCGAAATCAACATCACGCCGCTGCTCGACCTCGCGTTCGTGCTGCTCGTCATCTTCATCATCACCACGCCGATGCTGGAAGGCTCGCTGGACATGAACCTGCCCGGCCAGAGCACCCGGGCGGAGGTTCGCCCGCCCAAGGTCGAGGACATCCGCACCGTGGAGATTGACCGCGCCGGAAACTTCCGCCTGCAGAAACGCCCTCTGTCGCTCGACCAAGTCGAGGCCCAGCTCGTCGCCGACTTCCGCGCGAATCCAAACCTCATCATCCGTGTGCGCGGCGACAAGGACGGCAAGCTCGACCACGCGATGCAACTGCTCGACCGCTGCACCCGGCGCGGGATGACGCAGGTGAGCTTCAGCACGGAGTTGAAGCAATGAGGAGCGGGAAGCAATCAGCGGTCAGCCGTCAGCCGGAGAAAAAGCCGGGAGTGCGACGCTTCGCTTCCCGTCCAAGTTTGCGTGCGTGCGTGAATTAGCTGCGGCAAATCCAAATCCATTGACCGAGTGAACCAGCGGCTCCAGACCAGATGCCTCTTCGCCTCAGCGGCGATGCACGCGCTGCTGTTCGTGGTGCTCATCGTCGCGCCAGCCTTCCTGCCAGAGAAGCCGCGTGCGAACACGCCCGTCATCAACCTCGTCAGCGCCCGCGAACTGGACGCCATCCTCCGCGCCGCCGAGGCCCCGCCCGCGCCCGCGCCCGTTTCTTCGCCCGCGCCCGCGCCAGCCGCGCCAGCCGCGCCAGTCGTCGTGGAGCCGGCACCCGCGCCCAAACCCGTGGAGCCACCCCGCCCCGTGGAGCCGCCGCCGCCCACCAAGCCAATCGAGCCAGTGCCGAAGAAGGAAGTCGTCAAAGAGCCGCCGCCCAAGCTCGTCAAAGTCGAGCCGCGCCCGCTGCCGCCCAGCGCGAAAGGCAAGGAAGCCCCCGTCAAGAAGGAGACAAAAAAGACGAAGGAGCCGGAGCCGCCGCCCGCGAAGACCGCGCCCACCAAGTCCACTGTCAAAATCGCGGACACGAAAACTCTCATCTCCCGGAAATCCGAGGAGGACGCAAAGGCGAAACAGAAAGCCGAGACCGAGGAGCGCGCCCTGTCCGTCGCCGCGGCCAAGGCCGCCCAGCAGGCGCACCTCCAGCGCGTGGCGAAGATGAAATCCATCCTCGGTGGCATCCCAGGCGGGCTTTCCTCGCCGGTGGACATCCACATTGACGCAGGCGGCGGACCGAACGCCGCCGCCTTCCTCGACTACGGCCAGATGATGGTGCGCATCTACGAGCAGATGTGGCTGGTCCCCGCCAACCTCAACGACTCGCTCTCCATCGTGAGCGTCACCGTCACCGTCGCGCGGAACGGGCGCGTGCTGAAGTCGCAACTGCTCAAGCCCAGCGGCAATAGCGCGATTGACAAATCCGTGGGCGAGACGCTTCAAAAGGTTATTCAGTTCGAGCCATTCCCGGCCAGCTTCCGCGAAGCGCAGAAAACGTTTAACATCGACTTCAACCTCAAAGCCAAACGCAATACCGGATGAATTTGAACCGCCGCCAGTTCGCCGCCGCGCTCGTCACCACCGCTGCCACCTCGCTGCCGGCTCCAGCGCAGGAGCCGAAGTTCGACGTCAACGTCTATCGCGATACCTCCAAGGCCATCCCCATCAGCCTCAGCGGCTTCACTGGCGAGGTCGCCACCACGCTGCGCTTCGACCTCGAAGTGGCCGGGTGCGCCGTCGTCACCCCGGAGCAGGCGCAAGTGCTCATTCACGGGACCAACGGCGCGCGCCTCGAAGGCTTCGTCTCCGACCGTGCGAAGAATTATCTCCTCTCGAAGGCCTACACCGGTGCGAATCAGCGCCAACTCGCCCACGCCTTCGCGGACGATGTGATCTTCGCGCTCACGCAGACACGCGGCATCGCGCGGACTCAGGTCGCCTTCAAGGTCAAGGCCCCCAACAACACCGGCGAGGTTTACGTCGCCGACTACGATGGAAACGGGGCGGCGGCCATCACCGCTGACCGCGCCATCATCGCCGCGCCGTCGTGGGGGCCGGGCAGCAAATGGCTCGCCTACACTTCCTACAAGCTCAACAACGCCGACATCTTCTCGCACAACCTCGAGACCGGCGAGCGGCACATCGTCGCCCGCTACGGCGGGTCCAACCTCGGCCCCTCCGTCGCGCCCGGCGGACGCCTCGTAGCGATGATCTTGAGCAAAGGCGGCAAGCCCGACCTCTATGTCGCCGACCTCCAGGGACGCGGACTTCAGCAGCTCACCCACGCGCGAGAGGGCGTCTCATCGCCGTGCTGGTCGCCCGACGGCCAGACGATTTGCTACGTGTCGAGCGACGACGGTCCCGCACAGCTCTACCGCATCGGATCGAACGGCGGCACGCCGCAACGCATCCGCACCACCGGAGTCTTCAACGCCACCGAGCCGGACTGGTCCCCGGATGGCAAGTGGATCAACTTCACCACGCAGCGCGGCGGGAACTTCGAGGTTTGCATTGTGCCAGCCGGTGGTGGGGACGTGCAGTCCCTCGCCACAGGTCAGGACGCGACCTGGGCACCAAACTCACGCACACTCATGTTCTGCAAACGCGGCCGCGGCGGGGCATTTTCCCTGTCTCTGCTTGACGTGCCCACCAAGCGCGTCAAGGATGTGCCACTGAATTTGGGAAATTGCTCCCAGCCCACGTGGGCACGCTGAAGTTTTTCACCAGCAGAAGACAAATTATGAAACGCTCACTTTTTCTCAAGTTTGCCGCCCTCACTTTGATTGCGGTCGTCGGCTCGACCGGCTGCGCGACGAAGAAACCCAAGAGCCCCACGCCGCTTTATGGCGCGCGGACCAGCATTGACAACACTGCGGGGCCGAACACGCTGACAAATATCCCCCCAACCAATCCGCCTCTCGAAGTAGGCACGGGAATTCCCGTCCGGCCTCCAGTCGTGCCGGGCGTAATCACTAACCCACCGCTTTTACCTCCGACCACCAGCACCACCAATGGCGTCGGCTCACAGAGCGGCCCGGAAATCATCGATGGGCACGCTGCTGACCGTGCCATTTTCGCCGCGAGCACGGTTTACTTCGATTACGATAAGGCCGTCCTGAAGGCCGCCGAGTTGGGCAAGCTCCAACCCGTCATCGCCGCGCTCAAGGCCGCTCCGCAAAACAAACTTCGTATCGAAGGCCATTGCGACGAACGCGGCACGGAGGAATACAACCGCGCCCTCGGCGAGCGCCGCGCCCTCGCCATCCGCGATTTCATCATCAGGAGCGGCAAGATCGCTCCGAACCGCGTCACCACGACCAGCTTCGGCGAGGACAAGCCCGCTGAACTCGGCCATGACGAGGCCGCCTGGGCCAAGAACCGCCGCAGCGAGATCGTCCTTCTCAAGCCACAGAATTGACTTGAACCCTTTCCGGTTATTCCCGTCGAATACCTGGACGTCTGCTGGTAACAGCAGGCACCGAAAGACATCCGCCTGATGCCGGCATCCGCCAGATGTGTTTCGCGAACCTAAACAGTTAGTGAAACCATGAACGCACCAATGTTAGCAATGCTCGGCTGGCCGGAAATCATCGGCATCCTCATCGTCGTCCTCATCCTCTTCGGCGCCAAAAAGCTGCCGGAACTCGCCAAAGGCCTCGGCCAAGGCATCAAGGAGTTCAAGAAGGCTTCCAGCGACATGCAGAACGAACTGCATCGCTCCGCGGCCGAGGAGCAATACGCCGCTCCGCCCAAGCCCGCTGCGGCTCCCCAGCCCGCCGCCTCAGCTCCGGCACCCGCAGTGGCTCAGTCCAGCCAACCCGCGCCGGCGCCCAAGGCCTGATCTAGCAACTCCAGCGAGTCTCTAGGTCATGGCGAGTGAGTCAGAGGGCCTGCCCCCGCAGCCTGTCCGTCCGGGTGACGTGAAGTCATCCAGCGAGCAGCCTGCGCCCCCAGCCAGCGATTTTCCGGTGCAGCCCGGCGGTTCTCCGCCCCCTGCGTCGGGAGAGTCGGCTGAGGTCATGTCGCCAGCAACCCCGGCGTCACCCTCGTTGGCTGAAGCAGGAATCCCCATCGCTCCCATCGGAACCGTCTCCCAATCCGGAGACGCCACAGTTGCCGGTCCGAACCCAGAAGGTTTTCCCTCGGAGGAACTCGCGCGCACGGAGCCCGTCGCAGACGCGAGCGGCACAGCGCCAACGGACGCGAGCGGTTCCGGACCGCACGAGCCTGACCCGTATCATCAGGAGCACCAGCACGGCTACGGCAGCGAACAGCACCACGGCGATTCATCCTCCGACCCTTACCACGATCATCACAGCGGCCAGCAGCAGGACGACCCTTCGCACCACCACGCTGGAGAGTATGAGTATCCGGCCTACACGCCACCACCGCCCGAGGAGGAGCACGGCTTCGTCAAGGCTGTGCGCTCCGTCACCAGCGTGCTCAAGTCAGACGACGGCCACACCGGCGAAGGCGGTGGCCCGGTCAAACCCTTCCTCGACCACTTGGAAGACCTCCGGTGGATGCTCATCAAGATCACCGTCAGCCTGGCGGTGGCTGTGGCGGCGTGCCTGGTCGGCGCGGACAAGTTGGTGACCATCATGGAGTGGCCGCTGGTAAAGGCTCAGCAGCAGGCGGAATCGGAAAACGTAAAGAGCGGTAAGCCGATGGAACAGGTGCCAGTGATGTTCGATGCCACCAATCGCATCGGGACCTTTCCGCTCGCCCTCCTCGGGATCGATCCGGTCTTCAATCACACCAACAAGGCCGGGCGTGTTCACACCTTGCAATTGGTTCCCGTGGATCTCGGCACGAATCGTTTCCTTGGCCTGCAGCTCAACACCAACCCGCCGGCCTCCACCAGCCCACTCGTCAAACTCCTCATCCTCGGCCCGCTGGACGTGGTGTGGATCACGCTCCAGCTCGCGTTCTTCGGCGGCCTGGTGCTCGCCGCGCCGTTTGTGATCTACTTCTTCGGCCAGTTCATCCTCCCGGCGCTGCGCGTGCAGGAGAAACAGTTCCTCAAGCCCTTCGCTATCTGGGGCACCGTGCTCTTCCTCTCTGGCGTGGCATTCTGCTACTTCGTCATCCTGCCGCTCATGCTGCGGATGACCGTCGAGTTTTCGCAATGGCTCGGCTTCAGTGCGGAGCAATGGCGCGCGCAGGAATACCTCAGCATGGTGCCGAAATTCCTGCTGGCGATGGGCCTGAGCTTCGAGATGCCCGTGATCATCCTCACCATCGTGAAGGTCGGCCTGCTCGACTCGAAGAAGCTCAGTTGGTTCCGGCCCTACTTCGTGGTCCTCAACCTCTTCGTCTGCGCCGTGGTCAGCCCCTCCGGCGACCCCATCACCATGTTCGTGATGGCCGCACCGCTCTGCGTCCTCTACGAGGCGTGCATCCTCATCGCCCGCTTCTGGGAGTGGCGCGACGGAAAGCGCGCGAAAGCCGAATAGCAGTCTGGCGACAAGGCGTAAGCCGGGTTGCAACGGCGGACAATAGTGTCACGCGCGGGCCCCTTCCCTGAAATTCACTCTCCGTCGCATGGCGAGCAGACACCGCCCCACCCCGCTCTCGGCTCATAAATCCCGAACTCAGAAGTCCAACCACGGATGGACACAGATCCGCAAGGCTCAACGACGGGCCAGACGTGTTTGGTGAAGGAGAAAAAGTCCGCCGGGCATGGCTTTATCGGTGCCCATCCGTGGTTGTCCAATTCCCAATCGGGCTTTAGGGCTATTTACATTACCGGGCTCGCCAATTGACTCAACCTACCCCAACGGCTTGGGCTGCTCGTGCTGGCGGTGGTCGTTATGCTGGCTTTTAAGTTCTTCCGTCGTTCCCGGCCGCAGGCGTAAGACTACCGGTTAAGACCGC
>CAMBZO010000032.1 GCA_945872195.1 Akkermansia muciniphila
GCAATGGCGGCAGGCCAAGGCCGCGCTGGGCCAGGAACACGGGCTGGGGGCCGGCCGGGCTGACCAAAAGCTACTCGCAAGACCACACGGACTTTTACGTTTCCAACGGTCGGCCCAAGAAGCTCTGGCTCAAAGAACTGGCCCCCAAGGCGTGTGTGCTGATGTGCGCGCGCGAGTTGCCGGTCGCCTGCCAAGCCGCCGAAGGCGAGGGCGGCGGGGGCCGCAGCCCGCTCAAAGTCAGCCAGCTCCAAACCCTGCGGGAAGCCTTTGGGCAAGTGCCCGACCCGCGCAGCGCCGCCAGCCGCCGCCAACCGCTGGCCGCCCTGCTCGGACTGGTCGCCCTGGGCTTGCTCATGGGTGCACGGGACGTGCTGGACAGCGTAATGAACCTGCCGCGCGGGGAAATCGTCAATCGCGGCGCGCTCCTGCGGGAAGTGGAAACGGACATCGCCGCGTTGCTCGAAGCGGTGAATGAACTGGAAGCCAAGGGCACGCGCGCGCACTTCGCCGCCGTGCTCGCGAAGATGCCGGAGCCAAAGGCACGGGTGCTGACACTGGACGAAGCCAAGCCGAAGAAGCCGCAGGCTGCTGATGCCTCGATGCTCCTACGTGATTACTTCTTCCCCTGTTTGGCCTTGCCCACCGGGCGATCGCGCAGAGGCCAGTCGGCATGGTCAATGCGGGCCGACTTGAAGATGGCCTCGGCCTTCGTGACGAGTTCGGGTCTGTCAGTGGCGAGGTTGGTCCTTTCACCCACGTCGCCCTTGAGGTCGTAGAGTTCGGTCTTCGCGCTGAGACCGTTCTTAACGGCCTTCCAATCACCGAAGCGGACGGCTTGCAGCGACGCGCCTTCGTGCAACTCCCAGTAGAAGTAGTCGCGCTGCGGGGCCGCGCCGCCCTTGAGGAAACTCACGATCGAAAGTCCGTCGGGCTTGAAGCCAGCGGGCAGCTTCGCGCCGCCGAGTTCAGCGGCGGTCGGGAGGAAATCCCAAAACGCCCACGGCTCGTGACTGACGCGTCCGGCGGGCACTTGGCCGGGCCAGCGCGCAAGGCTCGCCTGTCGCAGACCGCCTTCATACAGCTCGCGCTTGAAGCCGCGCAGGCCGTTCTCGGCTTGCTCGAAGAGTTTCCCAATCTCCGAGTTCGGCGCGAAGGATGACCCGTTGTCGCCGCTCACCAGCACGAGTGTTTTCTCGTCGAGGTTCAGTTCCTTCAGTAGCGCGAGCAGTCGCCCCACGTCTGCATCAAGCCGCGTGACCTGTGACGCGTAAGCCTTCTGCTGTGGCGTCCACGGCTTGTCCGCGTAAATGCCAAAGTCATCAATCTCGTGCCGCCCGTGCGGGAGCGTGATGGAGTAGTAGAGGAAGAACGGCCGGTCCTTGTTGGCCTTCACGAACTTCAGCGTCTCGTCGGCGATGAGGTTTTGCGCGTATGTCTTGCCGACGCCTTTGCCGTCGTTGCCAGCCAACTCGATGCGTTGGTCATCGTTGTAAAGGTAGGTCGGGAAGTAGCTGTGCGCGTGGCGCTGGCAGTTGTAGCCGAAGAAATGGTCGAAGCCGTTCTTCAACGGGCTGCCCGTGGTGTCAAACATCCCCATGCCCCACTTGCCGACGCACGCGGTCGAGTAGCCGGCGCCCTTGAGCACTTGCGCCACCGTCACCGTGCCGGCGGGCAGCGGCTTCTGGCCCTCAGGCTGCACCTCGCGGTTCGCGCGAATGGGCGAGTGGCCCATGTGCAGGCCTGTCATCAGCGACGTGCGGCTCGGCGCGCAGACCGTCGTGCCGCAATACGCCTGGGTGAAGCGCGTGCCTTCGCGCGCCATGCGGTCAAGGTTCGGTGTCTGGATGAGCTTTTGTCCGTAGCAACCGAGATCGCCCTGCGCGAGGTCGTCGCTGAGGATGAAGATGAGGTTAGGCTTGGCGGGCGCGGCGAAGAGGTGGCCGCAAAGAATGCAAAGGGACGCAAAGAAGGAGAGGGCAATTTTCATGGCTGCGAAATTTTTTCCGCCGTTATGGCCCGGCTTGCCTGTGGTGCAAGCCAGCCCCGTCATGGAACTCGCTCTGTTACCGCATTCAAACCTGACGGCGCGTCACGCCGCCGTCAGCTTCAGCGGCCCGCCCTCGCAGAGGGAGGCTTTGCCGAAGGTTTCGAGGCGGTGGCCCATGGCGTGCGCGAGGGCGAGGTGCAGGCGGTTGTGCGCGACCTTGTCCAACTTGAGCGAGCGGCCCATCGAGAAGCCCGGCGCGCCGCCGACGAGCAGGAACGGGATGTTGTCCAGCGTGTGGGAGCTGCCCCGGCCGAGTTCGTTGGTCCAGACGATGAGGGTGTTGTCGAGCATCATGCCTTCGCCGCCGGGTTCGGGTGTGCTGGCGAGCTTCTGCACCAGATAGGCCAATTCGCCGGCAAACCATTGGTTGATCTTCACCAACTTAGCGGCCACGGCCTCGTCCTTGTCCTCGTGCGACAGAGCGTGATGGCCTTCCTTGATGTCCAGCCAGTTCATGCGCGCGCCACCCACGGACTTGGTGAATTGCAGCGTGGCCACGCGGGCCATGTCGTTGACGAAGCTGTTGACGAGCAGGTCAATCTGCATCCGGCTCAGGCGCGGCAGGTTGTCGTTCTGGTCGGCGACGCCTTCGCCCAAGGCCGGCGGGGTGGCGCGGAGTTTCTGGTCTTTTGCGGTGGCGATTTCTTTCTCCATCTGGCGCACGAGGGCCTGATGCTCTTCGAGCAAGCGGCGGTCTTGGGCGCTGATGAGTTTGCCGACCTTCTGGAGGTCGCCCTTCACGGTGTCGAGGACGCTCTGGAGGTTCTCCTTGTCCTTCATCTGCCCGTAGAGCTTCTCATACATCTGGTAGGGATCGGAGATGGGCGCGATGGGCTTGTTCGCGCCGGCGTAGCTCATGCGGGTCCAAGGGTCAGCACGGTCCGTGACGCCGACGCCGAATTCGAGCGAGCCGAAACGCGTGCGGGTGTCGTCCTTGCTCTGGAGGTAGTTTTTAATTTCCTGGTCGATGGAAATGCCGCTGGCCCAGCCCGCCGGCGCGCCGCCGCCGCCCATGATGTTGCCGGGGAAAAGCTCGATGCCCGTGAGCAGGCAGCTCATGCCGCGCATGTGGCTGTCGCCATCGCCGCGCACTTTGTTGTGCACGCCGTTGAGGACGAGCATGCGGTCCTTGAACGCCGCGAGCGGCGTCATGATTTCCTTGAGCTGGAAGTCGGTGCCGGTGGCATCGGGCCAGTAGGCGGCGGGGATGGTGCCGTTGGGGCTGAACATGAACACCAACCGCTGGCGCGGGCGCGCGGGCGCGGCGAGGCCGAGGCTGGGCAGGCCGGTGATGAACGGGAGCGTCGCGGCGGAGAGGCCGGCCTGCTTGAGGAAAGTGCGACGATGGAGGGCGTTCATGTTTTCTATTTTGTTGTGCTGGCCAGCTTCGCGGTCCCCTGCAACGCGGACACGGTCACGATGTCCACGAGCAGCTTCTGGACGTTATAGCCGGACTGGACGAAGGAAAGGCGCAACTGGTTCAACACGTCCGGGCCATAGGCGGGCATGGGCTGCTTCACGACTTGGCTGAACAACTGTTCGATGAAGGCGTTGTGCGCGTGCTCGCTCTTCACGGCGAACTCGGCGACGTCGCGCGCGCCCTTGAGGCGGACGATGCCGCCGTCGTCGGTGGTGTAGTCGGCGGCGGCGTTGATGGGACGGTTGTCGTCCTTATCGCGGAAGCGGCCCACGGCGTCGAAGTTTTCCAGGCTGAAGCCGAGCGGGTTGATGACGGAGTGGCAACTCTGGCAGGCCTGTGAACGGGTCAGCTCGGTGATTTTCTCGCGCATGCTCATGCCGGGCTTGAAGTCGCCGTCCTTGAACGCCACGGCGATGGGCGGCGGGCGCAGCGCGCGGCCCACGATGTTGCGGGTGAGGAACACGCCGCGATGGATGGGGGAGCTGGACTTGTTGTAGGAGAAGGCCGCGAGCAGATAGGGATGCGTGATGACGCCGGAGCGCTGCTTGGGATCGAGTTGCACTCGCACAAAGTCCTCGGTGGCGTTGCTGGTGATGCCGTAGAACTGCGCGAGGCGAGTGTTCACGAAGAAGTCGTCCTCCAGCAGCAGGCGGCGGTAGTCCGAGGATTCGGTCCAGACCACGTCGTCGAGGAAGAGGTTCAGCGACGTGCGGAGGTCGGAGATGATTTCGGGTGTGAAGCCGGGGAAGAGGCTCGGGTCTTTAGTCAGGTCCTCGATGTGGTTCATCTGGAGCCAGTGATGGAGGAAATACTGCATCTTCCCGCGCGTGCGGGCGTCGGCCAACATGCGGCGAGCCTGCTCAGTGACTTGTTCGCGCGTGCGCAACTTGCCTTCCACAGCGGCCTTGGTCAGCGCGGCGTCGGGCAACGAATCCCACAGGCCGAAGGACAGCCGTTCGGCGATAGTGAAGTCATCCGACTGCACGCCCTCAATGCCAAGATAAAGGAAGCGTGGTGACTTGAGCGTGAGGAGAACGACGCGCTTCACGCCGTCCTCGGGCTTGGCCGCGCTGTGCAAGGGGAGCGTGACAAAGAGATTCTTCTGCTCGTCCGTCAGCGGGCGGCGGAAGGCCTTGGCAACTAGCTCCGCGCAGAAGGTCTCGACCTTGGCGGCGCGGTCCTTGTCGCTGGCTTTGCTGCGAGTGAGGCGGTCGAGATTCTTGGCCACGTAGGTTGCTACCTCAATGGCCACGTGCGTAACGGCCTCGTCCCATTCCTTCGACACAGACACGCCGCGCTCGTAGCCCACGCTGCTGTCGTCGGCGGGGAAGGGAGTGGCGATGATGAACGTGGTCGCGGCGCGCTCAGGCGCGAGGTTGCGCGCGGGGATGACCTGCCGCGCGCCGTGGGGCGGCTGCCAGAGCAGCGTGACGTTCGCCAGCGGGTCGCGCGAAGTCTTGAAGAACTCCAACCGCAGCGGATACGCGCGTCCGCCGATGAGCCGCAGCGTGGCCGTGTGCTCAACGCCTTTGAAGGACGAGACGGAGCCGTCAATCAGCGGCTGCTCGTCGTTGTTGACCCAGAGCCGGACGCCGTTGGCGGTCTTGACGACGAACTCGTAGTCGCCCGACTCGTCGGCGAGGACGGAGCCGGTCCAGTTCAACGCGAAGCCGTTCGTGCCCTCACCGGCCCACTGCGGGCGGTTCTTGCCGAAGTCGAATTCAATCTTGCCGTCGTTTCGTTCCAGCGCCTTGTCCTCGCGCCGGATGGTGCGCGACTTGTAGCCGACCGCGGCCAGACCCTTGCCCGACGTGACCTTCGGCTCCTCGCCCGCGCGGAAGAGGTCGGCGACGGCGAGCAGGTGCTGGCGGTTGGTGAGGCGGACCAACTCGACTCGTGCGGGCTGGGTCTTGGCCTGCGCCGCGCGCGAATAAAACGTGTCGTGGATGTAGCGCGCGACGGCGTCGGCGTTCGGGCCGGTGCAGGAGCCGGGCTTGTCCTCCGGCATGGTCTTGGCGATGTAGCGCGTGAGCTTCTCGGTGGACCAGTCGCCGACGAGCGGGTCGTTGTATTTGCCCTTCACGCCCTGCCCGGCGGGGCCGTGGCACTTGGCGCACTGCTGCTTGTAAATAGCCGGCCCGTCGGGCTTGCGGGAAAACAGGGAGAACGGCGCGGCAGACGCCGGCGAGGTCAGCCAAAGGCTGACGAGGAGCAGGCCGGACGGCAACGCCACGAACCATCTGCATTTTTTGGAAGCAACCATGCGGCGGACTCTGACGTGACGAGGGGGCACGGGATTCTTGTTCACTTTGCCGGGGTGGCAGCCGAAGTCCGAGGCTGCCCCACCGGCAAGTCGTCCGGCAGTGGCACGAACTCGCGGATGCGGTCCCACAGCCGGGTGAAGTCCTTGTTCACGTCGCCGCTGAGGCAGTCCGTGATTTCGCCGGCGGCATCGGGATACTTCATGATGACATCCTTGAAGGAAAAGTTCGGGGCGTAGAACGCATACACCAGTTTCCTCATGTTCTCCACGCCCTGCCGCATCTGTGTCGCGTAGTCGGCGAACCGCGCGGGGGAAAAATCCTTCTCTAGGAGCGCCCGGTGAATTTCCTCGCCTGCCATCACCCCGCTCTTGAGTGCCAGCATCAGCCCGCTGCTGAACACGGGATCGAGGAACGCGAACGCGTCGCCGAGCAGGAGCAGTCCGTCGCAGCCGCAGTGGCGTGAGTGAAAGCTGTATTCGCTGGTGACGTAGTAGTCGCCGGTGGACGCGCCGGTGGCGAGGTGGTCCTTGATCCAGAGATTCTCCCCGACCTCGCGATGGAAAATGGCCTTGGGATCTTTCACACCGTCGCGCGTGAGATACTTGCCCTCGGCCACGACGCCGACGCTCACCATGTCGTTGTGCATCGGAATGTGCCAGAACCAGCCCTTGCCCGGAACGAAGGCGACGGTCGTCTGGCCTTCGTCAATACAGGACTCGCGTTTCGAGCCTCGATAGTAAGTCCAGACGGCGACTTTGTTCAGGTAAGGATCCTTCATCCGCCAGCCGTTGCGCACGGTGCTGAACGCCTCCTTGCCCGTGCAATCCAGCGTGATGGGCGCACGGAACTCGACGACCTCACCGGACTTCAAGCGCGCACGCACGCCGGTGACACGGTCATCTTCTCGGAGCAATTCCTTCACCTCCGTCTCCTCCAAAACTTCCGCGCCGCGGCCCCGTGCGTGATCCAGCAGCATCTGGTCAAACTCCGATCGCAGCACCTGCCAAGTCTCCGCCACGGTCTCGCGGTCGTAGCGGTTGAAAAAGTAAAACGGCTCGCTCGCCCGTCCGTCCGGCTGCACAAAGACAACGCTGTATTTCTTCTGGAAACACGACGCCTTCATCTGCGGGATCAACCCCAAGCGCTCCAGCGGCCCGTAGGTGAAGGGAATCAATGACTCGCCGATGTGGTAGCGCGGAAACTTCTCACGCTCCAGCACCAGCACGCGATGGCCGAACTCCGCCAGAATCGAGGCCGCGCTGGCTCCCGCCGGTCCGCCGCCGATGATGAGGGCATCGTAGTTGTTGTTCATAGGGTCGCTTGCTTCCGCAGTTCAATGCTGTGTTTGTTCCACCGGCAGGATTTCCACAATCTCCGCCAGCACTCGCTGCTGGGGATCCAAAAGTGTGTTGCGGCGGCCATAGAGCCACTGGGATTTGTCCAGCTTGAGCGCGGCGTTGATGAAGTCGTCGGAGTGGACGCGGAGATAGGCCTTCGGGCGGCTGGCGTGGACGATGGCGTAGTCCGCGAGGAGCGTTCCGAGCGGGCGGCGCTCAGCTAGGATTTCCATCCGGGCGGCGGACGGGAAAAGGGCGAGGTTGATTTTGATGGCCCCGAACTCGACGGGCTGGTCCGACTTGTCGAGGAGCAGCACGACCTCGCGGAAGTAAAAGTCATCGCGCTGCTGGCGGCTGAGGACTTCGAGATGGATGCGCTCGCCGTGGAACTTCTCCAGCGTCGGCGTCATGTCGTCCTGATGCACAAGCAGGGACTTGTAAGGCTCCGGCACGGCGTCGCCGGACACCGGCTCGATGGACGGCAAGTCGCGGCCCGCCTGGGCGTAAAAGTCGTCCAGCGGGTAGGCGATAGGGAGAGCGAAAGGGGAAGACATGGAGCGATTCAGGCGTATCTCGTCGAGCGATGCTCCGGCTTGAAGAACTCCATCAGCAGCCGGTCCACCTGCAGCAGCGCGTCGCGCGTGAGCACGATGCGGTCGCCGTCCACGGTGAGGCAGCCCCAGTCCTTGAGCAGCGCCAGCGCGGCGGCGAACTGCTCCAACGGGTCGGTGCCGAACTTTGCTTTGAAGCTGGCGCGGCTGTTGGAACCCAGCTTGAGCATCAGCATGAACTCGCGGATGTAGCGTTCGTCGGGCTTCGTCGGGTAGGCGCGGAAGATGGGCAACTCGCCGGCGTTCACCTTCGCGAGATACGGGTCGAAGTCCGCCTGGTTCTGGTAGTGGACGCCATTGATGTGGCCGAAGCTCGCCACGCCCACGGAGAGTAAATCAGCGCCGGAGAAGAGGCCCTCGCGATAGAGGAACTTCACCTTGTTCGCGTCGCGCACGACGGTGCTGGTGCTGTTCACCGCGTAGCCGACCTTCTCGAACTCGCAGAAGGCGTAGTCCACCCAGCGGCGCTTGGTCTCCCAGTCGGCCACCGGCGCGACGAGCTGGCCCTGCGCCTTCATCTGCTGGTAGATGCCCGTGTTGTAGGGCACTTCCATCTGATAGACCGTGAGCGAGTCGGGCTGGAGCGCGACGGCCTTGGCGACGGTTTCAATCCACTTCTCCTCGGTCTCCTCGACCATGCCGGCGATGAGGTCAATGTTGATTTGCGGGAAGCCGATTTCGCGCGCGTAGGCGTAGGCGCGGGCGATTTCTTTCGAGCGATGCGCGCGGCCGTTGATTTCGAGGATGTGGTCGTCGAAGTGCTCGATGCCGAGCGAAAGGCGCGTGACGCCGAGGTCGCGGATGGCGCGGAGCTTGTGGTCGGTGAGCGTGCCCGGCTCAGCCTCGAAGGTGACTTCCTCTGCGTCATCCCACGGCAGCAGGCGCTTCATGCCGTCGGTCAAATACTTGAGCTGGTCGGGGCTGAGGTAGCTGGGCGTGCCGCCACCGAAGTAGATGAACTTGGGCTTGCGCCCGCCGATGAAGGGCTTGCCCGCATACATCTCCAGCTCGCGCAGAACGGCGTCCACGTAGCCCTTGATGGCGGCGGAGTCCTTATCCGTATAGACCTTGAAGTAGCAAAAGTGGCAACGCTTCCGGCAAAAGGGGATGTGGGTGTAGAGGCCGAGGGGGACGGGGGGGAGTTGAGAGTTGAGCGTTGAGCGTTGAGCAGGCGGGCGCTCCAGTGCGGCGTGTAGCTCTGGCAAGAACTCCGGCTTCCAAAACGAGAACGGCGGGTAGTTAGTGACGAAGTAGTTGCCCGCCGTGGTCGCCAAGTGGGCGGGCGGCGGCGCGTGCTCTGCGGTGATGTCGGTGGGAGATTCGGTGGCGGTCATGGGAGATGATGGGTTTCAGTTCAGCGGCAGGCGGCGCACGCGAAAGCCTGCATCCTCGACGGTCACGATGGCTCCGGTTTCCAGCAACGATCCTATTTGAGCGATGACGCGGAACAACTTGGGATTCACGGAGCCGGAGCGGGCATCATGCACACGGAAGATAACCACGCTCGGCAAGGCGGTGCTGGCTTGCGTGGCGATGCCGCTGAAATCCAAGTCGAACGTCAGCACAATCCGGCCCTCGCGCCCCGCCTTGGCGAAGATGTCGGCGTCGGCCATGCGATGAAGTCCCTCCTCGCGCAGATGCGTCGCGTCGTGCCTGGCGGCTCGCAGTGCCGCGACGGTCAGCAACGAAACGCCCATGTCGGCCAGAAACTTCATGCAGCTTGTTGGGCGAACAGATGAACTTCCTCATTGGCCAGACCGGCCGTGTAGCGGAGGGCCTCGCTAATATCTTCCCGCGTGAGGTCGGGATACTCGGCGATGATTTGGGCTGGCGTCATCTCGTTGGCGACGAGGTTGACGACGAGTGAAACCGGGATGCGCAGCCCGCGAATGCAGGCGCGTCCGGCCATGATGTGCGGCTCGTGGGTGATGCGGGGGAACATAGAGTTTCTAGAGTTTTGGGTTGGTTGATAGCGGAGTCAACGGCGGGTAGTTGGTGACGAAGTAGTTGCCCGCGGTGGTCGCCAGGTGGGCGGGCGGCGGCGCGTGCTGCGCACCGGGTGGAAGCGGGGCGATGGTGATGGTGCTCATTCTGGCTGCGAAGAGATTTACTTGGCTGGTTTGACCCCGAAACAATACGCGCTCCCGTCCTCGCTGCCGATGATCACCTTGCCATCGGCCACGGCGGAAAAGATAAGTTGCGCGTTCATGGGGCTTCGCTCAGGCCACCAGCTTTGCAGGCGCACGGCGGCGGGGCAGCTTCACGAACTTCCAGCCCTGCTTCTTCAACTCGGCGGCGTAACGGCGATGGTCCGCGAAGATGGCGTCGATGTCGTAGTTGAACTGCTTCGCGTGCTCGTCTCGGATACGGCGGATTTCATCCAGGATGGATTCAGTTTTCATGGTTGGGGCATCCTTAGTTCGTGGGGTGTGCAGATGATAGGACAGCGATAGCCTTCAGCGGAACACAGGCCTTCCATCTTCGGACGCATCACGGCGTTCGCGATGTGGCGGCAGTTCCATGTCAGCAGGTAGTTCATCCCCTGCACCGCCGCAATGGCGATGTGGGCGGCGTCATCGGCAGCCTTGGCTGGCAACGCCATGTTCCTCAGCAGAACCACGGCAAGCGCTTTGGCCTCCGAATCCGCCTCAAAAGTCGTCATCCCTTGCAGCACGGCCAACCGCCGTTTCACCGCATCGGGGTCGCCAGCGGAAGCCTCGCGGATGACGATGTCGGATACGAACAAATCAAAGGCCTCACGCTCCGTGGTCCACCATTTCTTGGTCAACGCCGTCATGCCTACTGCCACGGCGTCGCGGGAAGGCCGCGCGGTGAGGAAGCTCACCACGGACGTTTCGAGATAAACCTTTGGCTTCATTTCACTTTGGTGCCGAAACAATACACGCTCCCGTCCTCGCTGCCGATGATCACCTTGCCGTCGGACACGGCGGGCGACGCGGCGAGGCCCTGGCCTATTTCGTAGCTCCACAATTCCTTGCCGTCCGCCAGCGACACGAGGTAGAGCCGCCCGTCCTCGGAGCCGACGACGACCTTGCCGTCGCAGATGACGGGAGAGCTGTCCACCTTGCCGCGCGTGCCGAAGGTCCAGAGCGCCTCGCCGTCCTTCGTGCGGAGGCAGTGCAGGCGCTTGTCGCGCCCGCCAATGAGCATCCGGTCGCCCAACACCGCCGGGGAGGAAACGTAGGCGAAGGCACGGTCGCGGTAGCTCCAAAGGTTCGTGCCCTTCGCCACGTCCACGCAGAAGACCTGGTTCTCAAAGTGGCCGCCATAGACGCGGCCATCCGCCACCGCCACGGAGCCGAGGATGGGCGCGCCGATTTCCAGTTCCTTGACCTTCGCGCCGTTGGTCAGCGCGACGATGTGCAGCATCGCGTCGCAGCCACCGAGGGCGGTCAGGCCTTGGAAGACGGCGGGCGTGCCGTTGATGCCGCTGCCGGTCTCATAGACCCAGTTGGATTTCCCGGTCGCGGCGGCGAGGCAGTAGAGCCTCGCGTCGTGGCAGCCGAAGATGACGTTCCAGTCCTTGCCATTGGGCGCGCGGACGAGGTTGGGCGAGCCGGGCATCTTGTCGCCGATGGCAAACTTCCAGACTTGTTTTCCGGTCTTGGCGTCGAGCGCGTAGAACATCGGCTCGTCCGAGCCGAACAGGACTCGTCCGTCGTGGACCAGCGGCGAGGACTCGACGCTGCCGCCGGTCTTGAAGGCCCAGTTCGTCTTCCCCGTGGCCAGCGCCAGCGAGTAGAGGAAGCCGTCGTCCGAGCCGACGAACACGTTTCCGCCCACGATGGCGGCGGAAGACTTCACGGGGCCGCCGGTCTTGAAGCTCCAGAGCAAGTCGAGTTTAGCGGCGAGTTTGCCCTCGGCGACACCGCGCAACTCCGGTCCGCCGCGATACTGCGGCCAGTCGACGGCGGCAAGGGGGAGCGCAGCCTCAGTTGGGGCCAGGGGCTTGGTGGCGAGCGGTTCTGGAGCGCGGCGAGCTGACAACAAGAGAATCGCTGCCGCAGTCAGCGCGAGGGTGAGGGGAAGGAGCAGCGTCTTTTTCATGGCCGATGACGCAGGCAGCATCGGCCGGTGGACGGGGTTTGGCAACCAGTTATTACCTACACGTAGTAGTTTTAAGCACGGTCAGGAACCGATGTTCGACCAAGCGGACTGGTAGTCCGCGCTCACCCACTGGACGACTTCGGATCAGAATAGGCCGTTCAGTGCGATGCCCAGCACGCTCAAAGGGCCCTGGTCTTCGAGGCCTTCCGTGGCCTTGTCGAGTTTCTGGAGGGTCATCTTGGCGTTCTTGAAGAGGCTGTCGTCGTTGACGAGTTTACCGACGCTGCCTTGCCCCTTGTTAATCTTTTGCATGATCTCGCGCAGGTTGCTCATGGCCAGCGTGGTCTCGTTGTAGAGCGCCTCGTCCTTGAGCAACTTGCCCAGAGAGCCTTTGCCGGCCTGCAGGTCGGAACGCACATCGGTCAGCGTCTGCTTGGCCACGAGCAGTGTGTCGCTGGCGTTGGTCAAGGCCCTGCGGGCGTCGCCGAAGACTTCCTTCACATCGGTGACAGCAACACGTGCGTCGGTCATGACGCCCTTCATGTCGCCAATCGCATTGTTGACGTTGGTGAACGTGCCCTTCACGTCGCCGATGGCTCCCTTGGCGTCGGCCAGAAAGATTTGGGCATCGGCGGCGGTCTTGTTCAGCGTGTCCACGGTCTTGAGCGTGGACTGGTAGAGCGTGTCGTCGCTGATGAGCTTGCCGATGGTGCCCTCGCCCTTGGCGATGCGGTCGGAGACGGTCTGGAGGTTTCCAAGCACGGCGGTGAGCTTCGGGCTTTTGACCTCGTTGAAGTCCTTGAAAAAGGAGGTCACCGGGCCCAGCACGTTTTGGATGCTGTCGCCGCTGAAGCTCTTGGTGAGGTTCTCGATTCCGACGGCGGCGTTGTCGAGCTTCTGCATCATCGCGGAGAAGTCGGGCTGCTCGGCGGTCAGGATGACGCTGTCGGGCGTGAGGTTCGGGACGGTGGCCGTGCCCAGGTTGATGGAGACGAAGTTCTGCCCCATGAGACCGGCGAACTTGATGGTGGCCTTGGCGTCGGTTTTCACCTCGGCGAGTGGGTCCAACTTCATCGTCACTTTCACCCGGCCCTGCTCGAAGCTGATCTTCTCGACCTTGCCGATGGGCACGCCGGCCATCTTGACGGCGTCGCCGACTTTGAGTTCCTGCGCGGTGTTGAACAGGCCGTGGAGCCGGTAACCCTTCTTGAAGAAGTCCGTGCCGCCAGCCATTTCGAGGAGGACCACCGCCGCGACAACGACGAGCGCGACGAACATGCCGAGTTTGGTTTCGAGGGAGGT
>CAMBZO010000033.1 GCA_945872195.1 Akkermansia muciniphila
GCCGGCTGCCGCAGCTTCAAGACCGATTACGTGGCCTGCCCGAGCTGTGGGCGCACCCTCTTCAACCTCCAGACCGTCACCGCGCGCATCAAGACCCGCACCGAGCATCTCAAGGGCGTGAAGATCGCCATCATGGGCTGCATCGTGAACGGCCCCGGCGAGATGGCGGACGCCGACTTCGGCTACGTGGGCGGTGCGCCCGGCAAGATCAACCTCTACGTCGGCAAGACCCCCATCAAGTTCAACATCCCCGAGGCCGACGCCGTGGACCGCCTCGTGGACCTCATCCGCGAGCACGGCAAGTGGGTGGAGCCGGAGGCACTGCCTCGTTAGCGAGTGTTGCCTCGTTGCCGGAGTGTTTCACGCTTTTCCCCCGCCCGGTTTCCGCTACACTGCCTCCATGCCGTCATTCGACATCGTCTCCAAAGTCAACTCGATGGAAGTGGAAAACGCCGTGAGCCAGGCCAAGAAGGAGCTGGTCAACCGCTTCGACTTCAAAGGTTCCAAGGCCGAGATCACGCAGGAGAAGCTCGAGATCAAGCTCGTCGCGCCCGATGCCTACAAGATGAAGACGCTCGTCGAGATCGTCATGGGCAAGCTGGCCAAGCGCGGCATCAGCCTCAAGAGCGTGGACGCGGGCGAGCCGGATCTCTCGCCGCTGGGCCACGCGCGCCAGAGTGTGAAGATCAAGGAGGGCATCGAGGCCGCCGTGGCGAAGCAGATCACGGGCTTCATCCGCGACGGGAAGTATAAGGTGACTTCGTCCATCAACGGCGACGAGGTGCGCGTCACCGGCAAGAGCCGCGATGATTTGCAGGCGGTGATCGCGGCGGTGGAGGCGAAGGATTTCCCGGTGGCGTTGAGCTTCACGAATTTTCGGGATTGAGCGCCGTGGCCGCGAAGCTCCCAGCCAGCTACCTCGATTCGCCGCTGACGCAGCTTGGTTGGAACGCCCGCCTCGAAGCCGTCTTCGCCCCACATCGCGCCGCTGGCCTTGTGCCCGCGCGTGTGGCGACGGAGGATCGGCATTTCTACAATGTCTTCACCACCGACTCGGAGTTGATCGCGCAGATCACCGGCAAGCTGCTGCACGACTCCGCACCGACGGAACTGCCCAAAGCCGGTGACTGGGTGGTGGTGGCGTTGCATGCCGAGGAGAAGGAGAAGGCCACCATCCACGCCGTGCTCCCGCGCGCGACGCAGATTTCCCGCAAGGTGGCCGGACGCAAGGCGGATGAGCAGGTGCTGGGCACGAACATTGACGTGGTCTTCATCGTGCAGGGGTTGGACGACAATTTTAATCTGCGCCGGCTCGAACGCTTCCTCGTGATGGTTCACGAGGGCGGGGCGCAGCCGGTGATTCTGCTGAACAAGACGGACCTCTGCCCGCACACGGCGCAGCGCGTCATGGAAGTGCAGGCGGCGGTCGGCAAGACGCCCGTGCTCGCGGTCTGCGGGAAGACCGGTGCGGGGGTGAAGGGTCTGTGGCAGTGGATTCACACCGGCGTGACGGTGGCCTTCATCGGGTCGTCAGGCGTGGGGAAGTCCACGCTCATCAACCGCCTCTTCGGCGAGGAGCTGCAATCCACGCTGCCGGTGCGCGAGACGGATGCGAAGGGCCGGCACAGCACGACGCGGCGCGAGTTGCTCGTGCTGCCGCGCGGCGGCGTGGTGATGGACACGCCGGGGACGCGGGAGTTTCACCTGTGGCTGGCGGACACGGGCTTGCAGGACACGTTTCCGGAGATCGAGGCGATCGCGCTACGCTGCCACTTCAGCGGCTGCGGTCACACGGTGGAGAAGCAATGTGCGGTGCTGGGAGCAGTGCAGGCGGGCGAAGTGACGGCGGACCGTTACCGGAATTTCCTCAAGCTGCGCGGGGATTTGCAGAAGCTGGAGGAGTCCATGCGGCGGAGCAATCTCGCCCGCAGGCGTCGCGACCAAGCGGCACAACGCACCTACAATCAGTTCCGGCGCGGATGGTCGGGCGAGGAGTGAGGCGACGACTTACGCGTCCTTCACGATGGCGAGGAACTGTTTCATCGCCGGGGATAGCACCTTGTTCTTCTTGATGAGCGCCGCCAGTGGCCGGTGAAACTCCTCGCCCTCGAAGGGCACCTGCACCAGCGTCGACTTGGAGACTTCCTGCGCGATGGTCGCCTGCGGCAGGATGGACACGCCGGCATCTATCTCCACCGCGCGCTTCACGGTCTCCACGTTGTCGAACTCCATGACGGTCTGCACGGTGATGTTGTGCTCCTTGAAGATGCGGTCGATGGCTTTGCGCGTGGGGATGTCGGGCTCGAAGCTGATGAACTTCTGCCCGGCGAGCGCGGAGATGGGGATCACCTTGAGCTTGGCGAAGGGGTGCTGCGGATGGCAGACCATCACCATGCGGTCCTTGCGCAAAGGCACGATCTCCAGGCGCGGGTCCTTCGTCGGATACGCCACCAACCCGAGGTCCACCGCGTTGCCCAGCACATCGTCATACACTTGGTTTGCGCGGCGATACTCGACGTGGATTTTCACCGTGGGGAAACCCTTGAGAAACTTCTTCATGTAGGGCGGCAGATCGTGCAGCCCGATGCTGTAAATCGTCGCCACCCGAATGGTGCCCGAGACGATGTCGCGCACGTCCGCTAGCTTGTTCTGCAGCTCGTCGTAGGCCTGGCAGATGCGCTTGCTGTAGTCGTAGAGGATGTCGCCCTCGCGCGTGAGGCGGAACTTCTTCTTGCTGCGCTCGATGAGCATGGCCTTGAACTGCCGCTCCAACGCGCTGATCTGCTGGCTCACGGCGGACTGGGTGACGCCGTTGATCTGCGCGGCCTTGGTAAAACTCTCCGTCTCGCTGAGGTCGCAGAACACCTTGAGGCTGGACATTTGCATGGGCGACATCAAAGCACCAAAGCAACGGCACCGTCAACGTGTCTCCCTGCTCGGATTCCCACAACTCCCCCCACGGTTCAGCCCGCCTCACCCTGCAGCGCATCGCCCCGGCCCTTGGGGATGCGTCCGAGATGGTAGATGAGGAAGCCGTGGAGGAACTGCCGCAGCTCCACTTCCTGCCCTTCACTTAACTTGAGTCGTGCCAGCGCGGGCCAGTCTTCTGTCTCCAGCCGCGTGTAAATCTGCCGGCTTCCCGGGCTCAGTTTCACCTCGGCTATGTCCGGTTGCTGCCCGAGCTCGACGAGTAGCTTCGCCTCGAAGGCCAGCACGGTGCGTGGCTCGCCCGCGCCACTCACGACCTCGGTGAGCAGCGATTGAAACAGCGCGTGCAGAGTCGGGATCGGCGTTTCCGTCTCCGTTGTCTGTTCCAGAAGCGTGGTGCAATAGGCGGCTTGCTGGAGCGCGTGCAGGTCTTCGCGCAGGCGCGAGTGCGTCCGGCGCAAGCTGACTTCTCGAAGCGTGTGCAGCTCGGAGCGACGGCTACGGGCGAAGCTGAAGTCCGCCTCGTAGAACAGGTCGAGCTTGCCGCGAAAGACGGACTGCGGACGGCGCGCGCCCTTCGCCACCGTCGCTACCCGGCCCAAATCCGGTGTGAGCCAGTGGACAATGAGGCTCGTCTCCGTCAGCGGACGGGTGCGCAGGATCAGGCCGGTCGAGGAAACTGAGTTCAAGGTTTGGAGTTCAAAGTTTTGCCCGAGGATGACGCGGATGGGGAAGATGAAGGCTGGTTTTCATCCGCGTGTTCCGCGTCATCCGCGGGCCTGCTTCTTCTCCAACTCCTGAAAGTCGAACCGCTTCGCAAGCTCGCGCATGAGCCGGTTCTCCTCGCGCTTCATCACGCGGCGCTTCGCGGGCTGCAAGTCGTCGTAGCCGCGCAGGTGGAGCACTGCGTGGACTGCGTAGCGGACCACTTCGCCCTGCCAGCTCGTCTTGAACTCGCGCGCTTGCTTCACCGCGTCCGCGACGCAGATGAAGGCTTCTCCGCTCAGCCCCGCTGACCGCTGACCGCTGACCGCTGACCGCTCGCCGTAGTCAAAGGTGATTACGTCCGTGGAACCCTCGTGTTTGAGGAACTGCCAGTTCACGCGGGCCATCTCCTCGGCGGTGACGAAGTGGAAGCAGAGGGCGTGGGTGGTCGCCGGGAGTTGCTCAGTGAGGACCCGGCGAAGGACGCGGCGGAGGAAGGGGAGGTTGAGGCGGCGGTCGCGCTGGGGGTTGCGGAAGGTGAGCGTGCTGCGTGTTCCCTGTTCCGTGGCAGGAGTCGCGGTGGCCGCGTTGCCGGACACTGAACACTGAAGACTGAACACTTGCTTGCCCCTCATCCGTTCAACGCCTTCCCGCGATGATCCTCGTAGGCCTCGATGATCCGCTGCACCAGCGGGTGCCGCACGATGTCGCGCCGGGTGAACTCGATGACGGCGATGCCCTCGACCTTGCCCAGCACCTTGATAGCTTCGCGCAGGCCGGAGGTCTTGTGCTGCGGGAGGTCGGTCTGCGTCGGGTCGCCGGTGACGACGGCCTTGGAGTTGAAGCCCAGGCGGGTCATGAACATGAGCATCTGCTCGGGCGTGGTGTTCTGCGCCTCGTCGAGGACGATGAAGGCGTTGTTCAAAGTGCGCCCCCTCATGTAGGCGAGCGGCGCGACCTCGATGACGCCGCGCTCCATGTGGTTCTCGATTTCTTCGCCGGGCAACATGTCGTGCAACGCGTCGTAGAGGGGGCGGAGGTAGGGCGTGAGCTTCTCGTGGAGATCGCCGGGCAGGAAGCCGAGCGCCTCGCCGGCCTCGACCGCCGGGCGCGTGAGGATGATGCGCGAGACGGTGCCCTCGCGCAGCGCGGAGACGGCCATGGCCATCGCGAGGTAGGTCTTGCCGGTGCCGGCAGGACCGACGCCCAGCGTCACGTCGTGCGTGCGGATGGCCTCGACGTATTTCCGCTGGCCGGTGGTCTTGGGCAGGACCGTGCTTTTCTTCTGCGAAGTCTGGATGCGCTCGGCGTGCAGGCTCTGGAGCGCGGCGACGCCTTCATGCTTCACGATTTCGAGGGCGGTCGCGAAATCACGCTGGCCGATGGCCGACCCGGCCTTGAGCGAGGCCTCCAACTGTCGGAAGAGGTGGCGTGCGTGCTCGACGGGTGCGGCATCCCCGTCGAGCTTGATCCATGCGTCGCGCGAAGTGGCCTTCACGCCGAGTTGGGTTTCGATGGCCTTGAGGTTGCGCGGGTCGTTGTGGAAAAGCTGCTGGGCGAAGCGGGCGTTTTCGAAATGGAGAGTTTCGGTGGCCATGAGATCAAGGGATTTCAGCCAGCGCGGCGCGGAGCTTGGCGGCGGTTTCTTCGAGAGCCTCGGGCAGGACCGCCGTGCTGCCAGTGACGGGCATGAAGTTCGTGTCGCCGGTCCAGCGCGGGACGATGTGCCAGTGCAGGTGCTCGACGATGCCGGCGCCGGCGACCTTGCCGAGGTTCAGGCCGATGTTGAAGCCCTCGGGGCGCATGACCTGGCGGATGGCGGCCTGCACACGGCGGAGGAGGATTTGCATTTCCAACGTCTCCGCATCGGTGAGGTCCGGCAGGTCTGCCACCTGACGATACGGGCAGATGAGCGTGTGGCCGGCGCTGTAAGGGTAGCTGTTCAGCACGGCATACGAGGAGCGGCCGCGGCACAGGACGTAGTTCGCCACGTCATCGCTAGACTGGCCGATGGCGGCGAAGATCGAGCGTCCGTCGGCATCCGTCTGCTTCGGCCCGAGGATGTAACGGATACGCCATGGCGAGTGGAGTGTGTCCATGCGCGGACGCTAGCGAGCGGGTCGTGGGAAGTCAAAGCGGCCGCGCACTTGCGCGTGGACGCAGGCGACCGGTGCAAATATCGTCCCGGCCACGACATGAGCAGTCACACGCCGCAACTCAGCCCGTCGGCCAAGGCCAATGTTCCCAAGCACATCGCCATCATCATGGATGGCAACGGACGCTGGGCCAAGACCCGCGGCCTCCCGCGTGTGGAAGGCCACCGCAACGGCGTCGAGTCCGTGCGGTCCACCGTGCGCACCTGCGGCGAGCTGGGCGTGAAGTATCTCACCCTCTACGCCTTCTCCGTCGAGAACTGGAACCGCCCCAAGGACGAGGTGGACACGCTCATGAAATACCTCGCCCGATTTCTCAAGAACGAGATCGGCGAGCTGATGAAGAACAACGTCCGCCTCGAAGCCGTCGGGCAGATTTACCGCCTGCCGGAGTTTGTGCAGGAACAACTGGCGAAGACGAAGGCCGCGCTGGCCAAGAACACCGGGCTCACCCTCATCCTCGCCCTCAGCTACGGCGGCCGCACAGAAATCATCGAAGCCACGCGCGCCATCGCGCAACAGGTGAAGGCTGGCAAGCTCGACCCGGCGGAGATCAACGAGCAGGTCATCGCGCAGAACCTCTACACGCACGCGTATCCCGACCCCGACCTGCTCATCCGCACCAGCGGCGAGCTGCGCGTGAGCAACTTTCTCCTCTGGCAGATATCCTACGCGGAATTCGTGGTCACGCCCACGCTCTGGCCGGACTTCCGCAAGCCTCAGCTCTACGAGGCGCTGGAGGAATACACCCAGCGGCAGCGACGTTTCGGCGGGCTGTAGTCGCCGAGATGAGGAGGCCGTCCCGGCCCGCGTCCACGTCACTTTGGCTGTCTGTAAGCCACGCCGATGCCGCCGGGTTGGCACCAGTGGCTCGCTGATTTCTCCGTGAAGAACAGAAACTGCCGTCCGGTTTTCAGCGCGAAGGCCAGCAGCTTGTCTGTCTTCTCCGCGTTGTCGGTCAGGACCAGTGCGTTCGGCGCGAGTTTCGGCTCAATCAACTCAAACTCGGCGGCTTCGTGCTCGGGTGTGTGGTCGCTGTCATGGATGAAGAAGTCCACCGGCTCTTGCAGAGCCTGGATTGAGACATGGGAGTCGCCGACCACCAGCTTCCCAAACTGGTCGTAGGGCGGCTGGAGCAGGAAGCCCGCGTTGGGATTCAAGTCCATGCCCAGCACCTTGCCGGGAAAACCCTCCTGTGCGTTGCGCATCAGCGCGGCGGCGATCACGCAGGTGCCCAGCCCTTTGTCGGTGCCGGTCTCCACGCAGAGCCGCGGCTTCGTGGCGCGCACGAAGGCATACCAGCCGATGCGCCGCCCGAAACGCGCCTCCGGATCGGTCACATATTTTTCCTTGGCCTGCAGGCTCCAGCGGACGATGCGGTCCCGCAGCTCGCTGTCTTGCTCGATTTCGCGGACATACTTTTCCACCGTCGCGTAGCTCTGGCCGGTGACGACGGCGACGAAGGAGGTGAGATAGCGGACGTTGAGCGCATCCAGTTCGTAGGTGAAGTTGTGATGCTCGCGGGACTGGAACGTCCAGGCGACGGAGCGCCAGACCGGCAGCAGCGTCTCGCCGAGCGCTATCTTCAGCCGCACCGGGACGAGCAACAAGCGGCCGAGCCACGAGCTGCGAACGAAATTGCGGACGGTTCTCATAAGGTCGCGCCGACGAGCGGGGAGGTAGCGGCCACGGAAGGAGGGTTCATGGTTTGGCTGGATGCGTTCTTGATGGCCGTCGGGATTTGAGCTTCAGCGAAATGGCGGCGGAATTCAATGAGCGGTATCGGACGCTGTTGCCACGCGGCTTGCCAACCGGCTGGCTTCCCCCTACAAACCCGGAACGCAGCTAAACCGTAAAAGCCAAAGCTCCCCACGCGCGTCTGCTCTCGCCGACCGCCGGAAAGCCCCACAGCCCATGAAGCTCAACCAATCGTTCGCCTCCCTCTTCGCCGCCGCCGCGCTCGCGCTGGCGCTACCGGCCCCTGCCGCAGTGCCGCCAGCCGAGAAGCTCCTGCCCGCCGACACGCTCGCGAAGTCGGAGGTCTAAATTTGTTCGCGTTTGTGGGGAATATTCCCGTCAATTACCAAGACTCGCATGGCTTGTTTCTGCCAGATCGTATTTGTGGGGCTAGGTGAAGCTCTTGGTAACGCAATTATAGTTGGAGTGATAGCGCTAGAATTAGCCTATTTAGCGGACAGAGCCATGGACTGGTGGGAAGATGAATCGGACGGCGACCACCATGAATACAAGAAGAAGACCCGCGAAGAGAAGCAAGAGTAGTGTCCGCGAGGCCATAAAAAAGGCGAGCCGAAGCCAAGACCACAGGATTATCCTGATTTCAGCGATAGCGATCGAAATAAACAAGAATTCCATGACCTGAAAGAAAAGGATGGACGTGGGAATCCTGACAATTACGGCTCCGAAGGGCGCCGCCCCCAAGGGCCAAGTCCGACTCAATGAATAACGCGAAACATCTGTTCGCTCGCTGTCTAGCTACCTACGAACAATCAGGTGCAGAGAGCATTTCTGCCATGGTGCCACAGCTAATTGAAGCTATCGAGGAGCATCCTGGATGGAAAAATTATAGAGCCTTTCTGACTGATGTTTTAATCGACCTTGAGTCCTATGAGAAAGCTATCGAGTTATTGCTTTTGACAATCGATTCGACACCTCCATGCGACATAGACTATAATATGCTTGGATTTTGCTATTGGGAGCTAAACCGGCTCAATTTGGCTTACCCAGCATACGTGAAGTCAGTGGAAATCAACCCCGAGAATGTGCCTTCATTGCGCGGCGCTTGTTTCCTAGCGATAGAATTAGGTCGGCATGACGAAGCTGTCGACTATTGTGGCCGGTTCCACGCCACATCGCCTTCAGGAAGGAAGGAGATATTATGGTATGCAATTGCGTTGTGGTGGTCTGGCACCGGTATTAACAAGAGGGAAGCTCTTCGCCTGATAGATGAGTCACCTCTCGATATGGGCCTGCGCGCCGAGTTTCACGAGGCAATTGCAGGATGACACCGACGCCATATTTTAAGGGGTTTTCACAAATCCGAAGAGTGTTTAATTTGAAGTTGCAGCGTTTCCAAAAGCGGGTTCACGTTCGGATCGAATCTTGGAGGCCAGTAGCCGCGCTGTTGTCCTCAATGTCGCCAGACCAGCTGTAACCTGTTCCAATACGACGCCGTGGGGAACCTGACCAACCGCATTGACGGCCTCTCGAATTCATGGCAGACCGTCTTCGACGCCATGAACCGCCCCGTTGCCACCATTGACCCCCTCGGGCGCACCAACACATTCTCCTCCACTCTCCGTAGGAGACGACGTGAGGAGTCTCAAACCAATTCCGAATGAAGCGTGGCGAATGGGGAATGCCAGTCAGAGACTCGCCACCTCGTCACCTACCCAAGTAACCCTGCCAATCCTCTTGCGGAGGTAAGCGGGTTGCGGTGCGACTTGCCAACCGGCTGGCTTCCCCCTACAAACCCGGCACGCAGCTAAACCGTAAAAGCCAAACCTCCCCACGCGCGTCTGCTCTCGCCGACCGCCGGAAAGCCCCACAGCCCATGAAGCTCAACCAATTGTTCGCCTCCCTCTTCGCCGTCGCCGCGCTCGCGCTGGCGCTTCCGACCTCTGCCGCCGTTCCGCCCGCCGAGAAGCTCCTGCCCGCCGACACGCTCGCGGTGCTGACCATTGCGGATTGGGAGAAGTCCGCTGCCGCCGCGAAGGGTTCCTCCCTGGCCCAGTTCTGGCGCGACCCGGCGATGAAGCCCTTCGCCGAGAAGTTCGAGCGCAAGCTGGGTGAACTCATCGGGCAGGAGGACAAGGATTTCGCGCGGGAGTGGGCGGAGTTCAAGCCGCTCGTTGGCGGGCAGATCACGCTCGCGGTCATCCGCAACGAGTGGCAGGGCGAAGCCAACACCGGGCCGGATTTCGTGGCGCTCATTGATGTGAAGGACAAGGCCAAGCAGCTCCGCGACTTCCTCGACAAGTGCGAGAAAACGGACGCCGACGCGGGCCAGACGATCCAGCGCGAGACGGTGCGCGGCGTGAAGTTCTCCCGCGCGGTCGCGAAGGACGCGCCCAAGAACGACGACGCCGCTGCGAAGACGAAGTTCCAGCCCTACACCGGTCAATCTGGCTCGCTGCTGCTCATCAGCGAGAGCCCCAAGTCACTGGAGAAAGTCCTCGCGCGGCTCGAAGGCGCGGGTGCGGGGTTGGATGAGTCGCCGGAGTTCGAGCGTGCCCGCAGCACCGTGGGCCGCGATGCGCACGCGTTTGGCTGGGTCAATGTGAAGGCGTTCACCGGCCTGCTGGCGAAGCTGCCAGCCGGGCTACAGGACGCCAATCCGCTGGGGGTTGCGCCTGCGCGCATACTCGATGCGATCGGTCTTGGCAGTGTGGAAGGTCTGGCGCTGGCCGCGCGGTCGGCGGGCGAGGGGACCCATTTCGAGGCTTTCATCCAATCGCCGCAGGCCAAGCGCAAGGGACTTCTCGCCATGCTCACGCCGGAAGCGAAGGAGGCCGGGCCACTGCCTTTTACCGGGGTGGACACGACGAAGTTCACGCGCATCCGCATGGACGGACAGAAGGCGTTCGCCTCGCTGGAACGAATACTCACCGACCTGAATCCCCAGTTGGCCGGCATGGCGACGATCATGCTGGAGAGCCTGGGCACGGACAAGGATCCCAACTTCAACCTGCGCAAGCAGCTCTTTGGCAATCTGGGCGCGGACTTTGTCACTGTGCAAAAAGAGCCGCGCGGGACGGCGCTGGCGGACTTGAAGTCGCCGCCGGTGCTCTACCTCATCGGTTCACCGAAGCCGGAAGCGCTCTTGGAGGCGGTGCGCACTGTCAGCCCGGTGCCGCCCACGGAGCGTGAGTTTCTGGGTCGAAAGGTTTTCACCCTCCAACTCCTGCCGGGTCTCGGCGCAGCTTCGGGGCAGATGAGCCTTTCCACCAGCGGCGGCTACCTCGCGGTCTCGACCGACACGGCGATGCTGGAGGAATTCCTTCGCGGCGCGGAAGGGAAGGGGAAGCCGCTGGGTGACACGCCCGGACTCGCCGAGGCCGCGCAGAAAATCGGCGGCTACAACACGGGATGGTTCGCGTATGACAACCAGAGCGAGACGCTGCGCCTGCTCTTTGAGACGTTGAAGAAAGACCCGCAGGCGATCGAGCAGTTGCTCGCGCTCCCCGTGCCAATCCCGGGCGTAAATATCGCAGCACTCAAGCCTCTTCAGGAACTCGCGGACTTCTCGCTGCTGCCGCCCTTCGAGGGGGTCGCGAAGTATTTCGGTTTTAGCGTGCAGACCACGGTCGGGACGCCCGAGGGCATCAGCTTCAAGAGCTTCCTGCCCGCGCCACCGGGCTTGAAGAAATAGCTTCGCGCCCGGCACGCTTCGCACGCATGGCTCACCCTTTCACTCCGTTGCGCGGCTGGCTGCCCGTGCTGGCAGGGCTGCTGGCATTGCTCGCGGGTTGCACCACGCCGAAACCCGGCGCGCTGCTGAAACGGCAGGGGGATGAAATCATCGTCGCTGGCCAACTCTTCCACACCGGCACTCGTGTCGTGACGTGGCTGGACCCCAGCGGCTACGACGCCTATCGCACCGAGCGCCGCTTCGCTCCGTTCGACCAGTCTTCGTGGGCAACCTCCACCGTCGCCGTGGCCGCGCTCATAACGCCGAGCCGCTACGGCCTGCGCAAGGACGGCCTGACCGAGGCGCAGGTGGAGCGCGTGCGCGGCGGTGGCTGGGACCTGCCGTTGCTGCGAGAAAAGGTGGACCAGTTCGTCCTGCACTTCGACGCGACGGGCACGAGCCGCCAGTGCTTCAAGGTGCTGCACGACCACCGCTGCCTGAGCGTCCACTTCATGCTCGACCTCGACGGGACGATTTACCAGACGCTCGATCTCAAGGAGCGCGCCTGGCACGCCACGACCTCGAACACACGGAGCATCGGCATCGAGATCGCGAACATTGGCGCGTTCGCACCCGGACAGCAGCGGATGTTCGAGGAGTGGTATCAGCGCGACGACACCGGCTGGCCGCGCGTGGTGGTGCCCGCCCGCCTCGGTGAGAGCGGCATTTTCACGCCGAACTTCGTCGCGCGCCCCGCACGGAAGGAACTGGTTCTGGGCCCCGTGCAAGGCCGGCAGTTGCAGCAATACGATTTCACGCCGGAGCAATACGCCGCGCTGACCAAGCTCACGGCCACGCTCTGCAAGGTGTTCCCCAACATCCGCTGCGACTACCCGAAGGATGCGGCTGGCCAGCTCATCACCCGCAAGCTGCCGGACAACGAGTTGAACCAGTTCCGAGGCATCCTCGGCCACTATCACATCCAGGCGAACAAGGTGGACCCCGGCCCGGCGTTTCAATGGGAGCGGGTCACCAGCGACGCCAAGAAGCTGCTGCGATGAAGCACTTCAAGGCCATCGCCGCGATGTCGCTCAACCGCGTCATCGGGGACGGGAACAAGATTCCCTGGCATCTGCCGGAGGATTTCAAATGGTTCAAGGCCACGACGCTTGGCCATGTGCTCGTGATGGGGCGCAAAACCTTCGAGTCCATCGGCAGGCCGCTGCCGGGGCGGGAGACGATTGTGTTGAGCCGCGCAGGCTGGAGCCATCCGGGTGTGAAGACCGTCGCGAGCCTCCACGCAGCGGCGGCGTTGGCCGGCGACCGTCAGACCTTCATCTGCGGCGGCGCGCAGATTTACGCGCAAGCCCTTCCGCTCTGCTCCGACCTGTTCCTGACGCTGGTGAAGCGTGAAGTTTCCGGCGACGCGTTCTTCCCCGTGTTCGAGGACGGCTTTGAACTCGTCGCCGAACTGCGCGACACGCCGGAGTTCAAGATTCTGCATTACCGGAATCGCTCGCCGAACTTTTCGGGCGTGCAGCCAGCGGCTGCAATTGAGAACCTGCCCCATGCTTAAGTCGCAATTGATCCATCCGGAAATCCTCCGCGTCTGCGCGCGGGCCGGTCACCATGCGAAGATTCTCATCGCCGACGGCAATTATCCGGCCTCCAGCAAGAAGGGGCCAAACGCGGAGCTCATCTGCCTGAATCTCGCGCCCGGTTGCGTGACGGTGGCGCAGGTGCTCCGTGCGCTTCTGAGCGCCGTGCCCGTGGATTTCGTGAACACGATGGGTATCCCCGCCGATGACAGCTACGCGCAACAGGG
>CAMBZO010000034.1 GCA_945872195.1 Akkermansia muciniphila
ACGAACAACGGCTGGCTCCAAGAGCTGCCCGACCCGATTACCAAGCTCGTCTGGGACAACGCCGTGCTCATCAGCCGCGAGACGGCGACGCAACTCGGCTGGAAGAACGGCGACGTGATTGCCATCTCGGCGAACGGTCGCACGGTCGAGGGCGGCATCTGGATTCAGCCTGGCATGGCGGACTTCACGCTCGGTTTGGCGCTTGGCTATGGCCGCAAGTGGGGCCGCATCGCGAGCTTTGAGGACAAGAGCGTCGGCTTCGACGCCTACCCGCTGCGCACGGGCACCGCCGGTTTCATCACCGGTGCTTCCGCCAAGTCGGCGAACCGCACGCATCCCTTCATCTGCACGCAAGACCACTGGACGCTCCACGGCCGCCCGGTCGTGCGCGAGGCGAACGTGGACCAGTTCCTCAAGAAGCCTGACTTCGCGAAGCACATGGACCTCGACGGTCACACCGAGTTCCTCGCGAAGAACCCGGACGGGTCCATCAAGAACATTTACGAGCATCCCTACAAGACCCACCCCGAGCTGGCCAGCAAGTCGCACCAGTGGGGCATGGTCGTGGACCTCAACGCCTGCACCGGCTGCTCCGCGTGCGTCATCGCCTGCCAGAGCGAGAACAACATCCCCATCGTCGGCAAAGACCAGGTGGCCAAAGGCCGCGAGATGCACTGGATGCGCATTGACCGCTACTACGCGGCGGACCCGAGGAAGAAGGAAACGGGCTCAATCCTAGCCGCTTTCAAGAGCAACGTCACTGGCAGTCAGGGCAACCCCGACACCGTCAACCTCGTCGAGCGCGACGAGTTGCAGGCGACCAAGCGGTGGATTGACGACCCGCAGGTCGTGACCCAGCCGATGATGTGCCAGCACTGCGAGAACGCGCCGTGCGAGAGCGTCTGCCCGGTCAACGCCACGGCCCACGACGACGAGGGCTTGAACGTGATGGCCTACAACCGTTGCGTCGGCACGCGGTATTGCGCCAACAACTGCGCATGGAAGGTGCGCCGGTTCAACTTCTTCGATTTCAACAAGCGCCCCATCGGCGGCGGCAAGATGGCCGACAGCTTCTTCAAGTTGGACATCGGCCTTTACAAAGGCCCGGCTGGCGTTCGCCCCGGGGACGAGGTGGACATCATCTCGATGGCCCGCAACCCGGACGTGACCGTTCGCATGCGCGGGGTCATGGAGAAGTGCACGTTCTGCCAGCAACGCATCGAGGGCGCGAAGATTTCGCAGAAGGTCAAGGCTGGCGCGAGCAACGACGTGGTGGTGAAGGAAGGCGCGATTCAAACCGCCTGCCAGCAAGCCTGCCCCGCCGGGGCCATCACCTTCGGCAACATTCTCGACCCGAACAGCGCCGTCTCGAAGCTCAAGAAGCAGGACCGCAACTACTCGGTCCTCGGCTTCCTCGACAACAAGCCCCGCACGACTTACCTCGCGCGCATCCGCAATCTCAACCCCGCCATGCCCGAGGGGCACAAGCAAATTTGGACCGTGGAGGAATACCGCCGCCTCTCGGACCCTCACTTCATGCCGGAGTCAAAGACTGACGGTGCCGCGAAAGGGGCCAAGTAACCATGAGCGCCGCCGCTGAACATCCCGTCCCGTCTTCGGTGAAAATCGCGCCGCCGCCCGCCGAACTGGAGCGCGAGCCGCTGGTGCTGAACAACCGCAGCATCGGCTGGCTCTCTGACCACATCGCCGGCATCTGCGAAGGCCCCGCCCCGAAATGGTGGCTGCCCGCGCTCATGATCAGCTCCACCGCGTTGGTGATGATGCTGGGCTGCATCGGCTACCTCATCTCCACGGGCGTCGGCGTCTGGGGTCTGAACCAGCCCGTTGAGTGGGCGTGGGACATCACGAACTTCGTCTTCTGGATCGGCATCGGCCACGCCGGCACGCTGATCTCGGCGATTCTCTTCCTGCTGCGGCAGAAGTGGCGCACGTCCGTCAACCGCGCTGCCGAGGCGATGACGCTCTTCGCCGTGGCTTGCGCTGGCATCTTCCCGGTGATTCACGTCGGCCGCATCTGGTATGCCGTGTGGTGGCTGCCGCCCATCCCGAACAACTACGACATCTGGGTGAACTTCCGCTCGCCGTTGCTCTGGGACGTTTTCGCCGTCTCGACCTACGGCACGGTCTCGCTGCTCTTCTGGTATACCGGCCTCATCCCCGACCTCGCCACGATGCGTGACCGCGCGACGGGCAAGGTGAAGAAATTCCTCTACGGCTTCTTCGCGCTGGGCTGGACCGGCTCGAACCGCCACTGGAGCAACTACGAGAAAGCCTACCTGCTGCTCGCCGGCCTCTCGACGCCGCTGGTGCTCTCCGTGCACTCGATCGTGTCGTTCGACTTCGCCGTGTCGCAGGTGCCCGGCTGGCACACGACCATCTTCCCGCCCTACTTCGTGGCCGGCGCAGTCTTCTCCGGTTTCGGCATGGTGCTCTCGCTCCTCATCCCGCTGCGCACGCTCTGCAAGCTGGAGGACATCATCACCGTCCGGCACGTGTCCCTCATGTGCAAAGTCATCCTCGCGACGGGGTCCATCGTCGGCTACGCCTACGGGATGGAGTTCTTCATCGCGTGGTATGGCGGCAACCCCTACGAGCTGGCGGCGTTCAAGAACCGCGCGTTCGGCCCCTACTGGTGGGCCTACTGGAGCATGATCTCGTGCAACGTGATTTGCCCGCACCTGTTCTGGTTCAAGAAGCTCCGCGAGAACATGCTCTTCGTCTTCATCGTGAGCATCTTCGTGAACATCGGGATGTGGTTTGAGCGGTTCGTCATCATCGTCATCTCGCTGCACCGCGATTACCTGCCGTCGAGCTGGGGTTACTTCCGGCCCACCTGGGTGGACGTCTGCACGTTCATCGGCAGCTTCGGCCTGTTCGTCACCCTCTTCCTCCTGTTCATGCGCTACCTGCCGATGATCGCCATCTCCGAAGTGAAGGGCGTCACGCCGCAGGCTGACCCGCACCACCCGCAGGGCGGCGCGAAGCAGGGAGGGCATCACTAATGAACGCTTACGGTCTCATGGCGGTCTTCGAAACCCCCGCTGACGCGATGCACGCGGCGGAGCAGGTGCGCGATGCCGGTTACTCCAAGTGGGATGTCCACACGCCGTTCCCCGTGCACGGGCTGGACGCGGCCATGGGCATCTCGAACTCCAAGGTCGGCTGGTTCACCTTCATCGGCGGCGCGACGGGCTACACCACCGGCATGATCATGATCTGGTGGATGAACGCCTTCGACTACAAGATCGTCATCGGCGGCAAGCCCATGTTCAGCCCGTTCTACGCCTTCCCGGTGAGCTACGAGTTGACGATCCTCTTCGCCTCCTTCGGCTCGCTGATCGGCATGGCCCTGCTGAACCGCCTCCCGCGCCTGCACCACCCGCTGCTGAAGAACCGCCGGTTCTGTCAGGGCGCGTCGCACGACAAGTTCATCGTCGTCATCGAGACGGCGGACCCGAAGTTCAACGCCGAGGAAACCCGCAAGCTGCTCGCATCCGCCGGCAGCAAGCACATCGAGATGGTGGAGGACTGACATGCGCTACTTCTTCGCGGCTCTCTTTGGTTTTCTGCTGCTGGCCCTGACCGTCTTCGGCATCGCCGGACGGCGCGGCACGGACTTTCGCAAGCCGCCGCTGGAAATCTTCGACGACATGGTGCGCCAAGCCAAGCTCCGGCCGCAGGTGCCCAACAGCTTCTTCGCCGACGGTCGCAGTTCGCAGGCGTTCGTCGCGGGCACCGTCGCCCAGCGCATCGGCGACCACGGCAATGACACTTGGCAGGGCACCGCGGAGAACACCGGCATGGAACCCGGCAAGACGAACTTCGTCGCCACCATCCCCGTGCCCGTTACCGCCGCGCTCATGGCCCGGGGCCGCGAGCGTTACAATATCTCCTGCCTCCCGTGCCACAGCGCGACCGGCGACGGCAACGGCATCACCAAGAAAATCGGTGCGATGCCGGTGGTGGCCAACCTGCTCGACAAGAACGCCATTATCATCCCCGACGGCCAGGTGTTCCACATCATCGGCCAAGGCAAGGCCCCGAACATGCAGGGCTACGCCGCGAACATCGAAATCAATGACCGTTGGGCCATCGTCGCCTACGTCCGCTCCCTCCAGCGCGCGCGCTTCGCAACACTGGAGGAAGTCCCCGCCGCCGACCGCGCCACGCTGAAGTAACGACATGACCTCGCACGCTCTTCATCTCCTGACTGGTCTGCGCCGCAGCGTTGCCGCCGGTGTGATCGCTCTCTTTGCCATCGCACTGCTGGGCAATGGTGCCTTCGCTGCTGAGCACGCCAAGGCCGAAGCCAAGACGGAACTGGTGGAAGACTCCCATCACGGCCACACGCACGGTCCGGCCGGCCACCCGACTGCTGCAAAGAAATTCGGCTACGCCTACCTCACGGCTTACATGTTCTGCCTGAGCCTGTGCCTGGGCGCGCTGTTCATCGTCATCCTGAACCACCTCTTCGACGCGCAGTGGATGATTCCCATCCGCCGCTTCCTCGAACACATCGCGTGCCTGCTGTTCCCGACGATGTTCATCCTCTGGATTCCCATTGGCTATCTCGCGGTGGACATCTATCCGTGGATGTCCATTGACCCGGACCACGACCACGCGCTCCACGCGAAGGCGATTCTCTTCAACAAGCCTGCTTTCTACGGTGTGTCCTGCCTGCTGTTTCTCGTCTGGGGCTTCATCGCCCACGGCCTGCGCAGCGCCTCGCTCGCTCAGGACAAGGACGGCGCGGCCTCCCACACTCGCACGATGCGCCGGTATGCAGCAGGCGGGATTTTCCTCTTCGCATTCAGCCTGACCGGCGCGGCCATTTACTGGATGAAGTCCCTCCAGCACCAGTTCTTCTCCACCATGTATGGCGTCGTCTATTTCGCCGGCAGCGTGTGGGTGACGGCCATCACCACCTACTGGCTGCTGCTCTACTTCAAGAACCGCGGCGACCTGAAGGACGTGGCGCGCGAAGTCACCTTCCACGACTGCGGCAAGCTCTTCTTCGCCTTCACCGTCTTCTACGCCTACATCCACTTCAGCCAATACTTCCTTATCTGGAACGCCGCCGTGCCGGAGGAAACCTTCTGGTATGTCCTGCGCGAAAACGGCACCTGGAAATGGGTCGGCCAACTCACCATCTTCGGCCACTTCTGGTTCCCGTTCATCTTCCTGCTGCCCATCCATCGCAAGCTGAACTTCCAAGCCATGAGCATGATGACGGGTTGGGCTTGGCTGTGCCACTACATGGATTTGCAGTTCAACATCGGTCCAGTGCTCTACCCCGACGGCTTGAGCGTGGGCATCTACGACGTGCTCTCGCTCGGCGGGATTTTGGCCGTGCTCATCTTCATGTTCAGCCGCGCCTTCAACGCCCACCCGCCCTATCCCCAGCGCGACCCGCGCATAGCCGAGGCGATGGGAGTCTATGTCGAACCTGCATCCAGCAAGGCTGCCCACTAACCTGCACTCAACATGAGCTGCCCCGAATCCCAAGACTCCTACTGCACCCCCGCCTGCCGCACGAAGGCCGCCTACTTCCTCGGCGCGCTCGTCGTCATCCTGCTGGGCGTCGGCATCAACGCGATGCTCAAGAGCTACACCGAGACCGGCGCGCTGGCCGCCCGCGAGGTCCGCTCGAAGGAACGATCCAAGGCGCAGGCTGAAATCCGCCAGACCGCCAAGCTGGAGCTCGGCACCTCGGGTATCCTTGAAAAGTTCAAGGGCATCCATCGAATCCCCGTTGAGGCAGCGATGGAGCTGACCTTGAAGGAATATCAGGCGAACGCAGCCGCCGGGCGCGCGAACTTCGTGTCCCGCGTGGAGAACTGGGCCAAGCCGCCGGTTCTCGAGTGAGATGAACAGAGCAGGATTAATCCTGCTCTCCCTGTCCGCATGACCGCCGCACAACCCAGCAGCCAGAACGCCTGCGCCACTGCGCCCTCCGTCGCGGAGGTCGAGGCCTCGTGCCGGCTGCCGGTGCTCTTTCTCGCCTTCAGCGGCGCAGCGTGGCTGCTCACCGGCGTGGTGCTTGCGCTGCTCGCGAGCGTTCAGCTTTACAACCCAACCTTCATGGAAGGCTGCGCGTGGGTCACCTACGGCCGGCTCCGTCCCGCCGCCATCAACGCGCTGACCTACGGCTTCGCCCTGCAATCTGCCTTCGCCCTCGCACTGTGGCTCATCGCGCGACTCGGGCGCGTGGAGCTGTCTGCGCCGCTCGGCCTGACCATCGCCGCCAAGTTCTGGAACATCGCTGTGACTGTCGGCGTGTTCGGCATCCTCGCGGGCGACGCCACCGGCTTCGACCTGCTGGAGTTCCCGCTCTACGCCGCGCTGCCGCTCTTCGCCAGCTACGCATGCATCGCCGCGTGGGCGTTGGTCACACTGCATCGCCGCACCGAGCGCGAGCTCTATGTCTCGCTCTGGTTCGTGCTCGCGGCGCTGCTGTGGTTCCCGTGGATTCTCTCGACCGCGCAAGGGTTGCTGCTTGTCTGGCAGGTGCCCGGCGTCGTGCAGGCCATCGTCGCCGGCTGGTTCGGCAACAACCTGCTGCAAATCGTCCTGATCGGCTTCGCGCTCGCCGTGCTGTTCTACTTCGTGCCCAAGACGGTGAACCGCCCGCTCGCCAACCCCGGCCTTGCGCGCGCTGGCTTCTGGCTGCTGCTGCTCATCGGCGGCTGGTGCGAACTCGCGCAACTCGCGCCGGTGCCCGCGTGGATTCCCGCCGTCAGCGGCGCGGCGAACGCACTCGTCATCGTCCCCGTGGTCGCGCTGCTCGTGTCGCTCTGGCAGACCGCCGAGGGCAAAATCGGCGAGACATGCAAGGAGAACGCCACCTTCCGGTTCATGCTCGGCGCCTGGATTCTGCTGCTCGGCGTGACGCTCCGCACGGCGATCTTCGGCGGTCACTTCACGCAGTTCACCTTCTTCGACACCGCCCGCACGGACATCGTGGTGCTCGGCGTGTTCGGCCTCGCGGCGCTCGGCGCGTTGCACCACATCGTCCCCCGCCTCACGACCGGTGAGGACGAACTGCCTTCGGAAGGGCTGGCGGACCTTTCGTTCTGGGCGGCGCTGCTGGGCGTGATCGCGGTCGGCATCGGCTTCACCTTCGCCGGCGTCAAGCAGGCTGCTGTGGGCGCAAGCACGAACGACAAGTTCCTCGAATTTGCCGTCACCGGAACCGCCAACCACCTCAAGCTCGTCACCGTCGGCTACGGCGCGCTGGCGGTTTCTGCCCTCGCCTTCCTAGCGAACTTCGCCTTCGCCGCACGCCGTTGCTGCCTCAACTGCTGTGGAGGTGCCCGATGAGATACGGACCCATCATCGGTGCGGGCGCGCTCTTCTCTCTCGCCTGCTCGTGGGCTGCGCTGGTCATGGCCCCGCAGCTCCAACTCGGCGACCTCTCGCCCGCGCCCATCCCGAACACCCCGGATTTTCACCCCGCTGCCCGGCCCGGCCTCGCGGCGCAAGGTGCGGAAGTCTATCGCTCGCTCGGCTGCTACCAGTGCCACACCCGCGCGGTGCGGCAGGATCAGTTACTTTTCGGCGCGCGGCTCAACGGCATTGGCCCCAAGGCCATCAACCTCGAGGCTGCTGGCAGCGGGAAGACCAATCTGGTCAACCTCAAACTGCTCATCGCGCTCGCGAAGGCGCGCCCCGACCTCGGCCTCGCCAAGGTCGAGCTTCCGCCCACGCTCGCGGCTGACACGAACGCAGTCGCCGCGTTCGCGCAGTTCACCACGCACCTCACGCTCCTGAAGCACGCGGACCACAAGGCCGGAATCGTCCGCACGAACTCCGCCACTGTCAACGAGCTCGCAGGCAAGCTGCCGGCGGAAATCCTGGCGAAGGTCGGGCCCGAAGAGGCGGAGCGGGTTGTGAAGCTGCTCTCCGATTCCGGGGCCAAGGCCGAGCTCGTCATCTACAATCTCGGCCCCGACATCGCTCGCGGTTGGGGCGCGCGCCGCAGCGTGGCCCGCGATTACTTGAACGACGCTCCCGTGTTGCTTGGCAGTGTGCGCGTTGGCCCCGACCTCGCCAGCATCGGCACGCGTGCGCCGGAGAAGTTCGCCGCGCCGTGGAAGTTCGCCACGAGCAACACAGCGACGGAGTTGGAGCATCACTTGTTGGTTCACCTCTACAACCCGCGCCTCCTCGCCCCTGCTTCGACCTGCCCGTCGGCCAGCTATCTTTTCGACAAGGTGAAGCCGGAAGTCCGCTACGCTGGCGAGCCGTTGGTCGTCGCGAAGGAGTCGCCGCCCGTTTTTCCGAAGCACAACGCGCACGCCCTCGTCGCCTACCTGCTAACCCAGCGCAATGATGTCAGCCTGCCCGAGGCACCGGTGCCCTCAGTTGCGAAGTCCGCAACGGCCAAGCCCGCAGCACCCGCCGACACGAACGCACCTTCGAAGCCATGAGCAAGAACAAGAAGCAGCCCGCGCCCGAGCGCGCCGAGACCGAGCCGACGATTGCCGCCGGCGGCGGGAGCGCGTGGCCGTTTGTGCTGCTGGGCGTCGTGCTTTTCGGCTGCTTCCTTCACGTGGAGAACACCGGCGGCGCGTTCCGCGCGGATGTGTTTCAGGCCGGGATGAAAAATTCGCCGCCGCAGGCCGACGAGCCGCCGGAAGTGAAGAGCTACAAGCGCGGCGCGCGGCTATACGACGCCTGCGCGGGCTGCCATCAGCCGAACGGACTCGGTCAGCCTGCCCAAAACATTCCGCCGCTGGCTGGTTCCGAGTGGGTTTTTCGCGAGAAGCCGGACCGCTTGATTCGCATCATCTTGAACGCGGTCGAAGGTCCCATCACGGTCAACAAGGTCACCTACGACAATCCCGCGATGACGCCTTTCCGGGATGCTTTGAGCGACGACGTGATTGCGGACATCGCCACGTTCATCCGGGGAAACGCGGGGTGGGGCAACAGCGCCGGCTTCGTCACTCCCGATCAGGTAAAGGCCATCCGCGACGCGACCGAGAAGATGGGCACCCAGAAGTGGCGAGTGGAGACGCTGCAGGCGATTGACTGAGCAGCAGTCCGCCGCCGCAGTCCGAGGATGCGTTCCGCCCCGCGGAGCAGGCCTTGAGTTGCTCGCAGTTGAGGGGTTTGTTCAGAAAATCATCCACCCCGCGGCCATCGCCTCGATGGTAGCGCGTCTTGCCATTCACCACCGTCAGGAAGACGACATCGACCTAGTGCTGGCACTTCTGCGCCCCGCGCTCCCGGGATTAGGAATTGTCTATTGACGTTGCTGATCTGGCAATTTATACGCATACGTAACAAATTGACCTGACCGCCATGAGCGCCCCCCAACTCTCCGTCCTCTTCTTCCTCCAGATGTTCGTCATCCTGGCTGTGTGCCGGCTGGTGGGGATGGCGGCCAAGCGCATCGGCCAGCCGCAGGTAGTGGGGGAGATGATTGCCGGCGTGTTGCTGGGGCCTTCCCTCTTCGGGCTGCTGACCCCTGGCTTGCAGAAGGAGTTGTTTCCGGCGGAGTCGCTCAAAGTTCTCTTCGTCGGCGCGCAACTGGGCGTGGGGCTTTACATGTTCCTCGTGGGCGTCGAGTTCAAGATCGAGCTATTCCAAAGCCGGGCGAAGAGCGCGGCGGCGGTTTCACTCGCCGGGATGCTGGTGCCCTTCGTGCTGGGCGCGGTGCTTGCGCCGTGGCTCCTGAACGTGCCGGGCCTGTTCGGCGAGAAGGTGCGGTTGCACGAAGCGGCGCTGTTCATGGGCGCGGCCATCGCCATCACGGCGTTCCCCATGTTGGCGCGCATCATTTACGAACGCGGGCTGGCCGGGACTTCCTTGGGCACGTTGGCGCTGGCAGCGGGGGCGATTGACGACGCCGCCGCGTGGTGCGTGCTGGCGGTGGTGATTGCCAGCTTCGGCGGTGGGGCGCAGGGGGCGGTCCTGGCCATTGGCGGCGGGGTGATTTATGCGGTGCTAATTCTGACGGTGGGCCGACGGTTGCTGGTGAAACTGGGCGAAACCGTCGAGCGCGAAGGCCGGCTGACGGAACAGTGGCTCGCGGTGGTCCTGATGCTTTTCATGCTGGCGGCGTGGGCGATGGACGCGGTCGGCATCCATGCGGTCTTCGGTGGTTTCCTGCTAGGCGTGGCGATGCCGCGCGGACTGCTGACGAAGGAACTTCAGCGGCAGTTGGAGCCCTTCGCCGTGGTTTGCCTGCTCCCGATGTTCTTCACCTACTCGGGGCTGAACACGCGATTGGACATGGTCAACAACCTCGAGATGCTCGGCATCGCGCTCGTCGTGCTGGCCGCCTCGTGTCTCGGCAAGTTCGGCGCGTGCTGGGCGGCGGCGCGCGCGACCGGCGAGGACAACCGCACCGCGCTGGCGGTCGGTGCGCTGATGAACTCACGCGGGCTGATGGAGCTGATCATTATCAACATCGGCCTGCAGAAGGGCATCATCCAGCCGGCGCTCTTCTCCGTGCTCGTGCTGATGGCGATTGTCACCACGCTGATGGCATCGCCGATCTTCGAGCTGGTCTATGGACGCCACGCGCGGGCGAAGGGAGAGCTTGGAAAAATTGCGATTGGGGAATGATGAATGGGGAATCTGCTGAACGGACGCGTCCGGTCCGGAGGTTCGCCATTCGCCATTCGACATTCGCCATTTCCCTGCCTCATCCTCCGCGCGGCTTGGCCGTATGAAAGTCGCGCTCGCGCAGCTTAACACCACCGTCGGGGATCTCGTGGGGAACGAGGCGTGCATCCTCGCGGCTTACCGGCGCGGTGCGGCGGCGGGCGTGGACCTCGTGGTGTGTCCAGAGCTGGCGACAACTGGCTATCCGCCGCGCGATTTGCTCCTCAAGCCGCATTTCGTCGCGCAGAACCTAGCCATGCTTGAGCGGCTCGCGGCGGCAACGGGCAAGGTGGGTTTGCTCACGGGCTTCGTGGGCCGGACAGCCGGGCGACCGGGGCGCGGGCTGACGAACTCGGTCGCTCTGTTGCAGCACGGGAAGATTGCGGAGGTCCGGACCAAGATGCTGTTGCCGACTTACGACGTGTTCGACGAGGACCGTTACTTCGACCCGGCGGAGGGGAATGAGCCGTTGCTGTTCAATGGCCAGCGCATCGGCGTGACGGTCTGCGAGGACGTGTGGAACGACGAGGATTTCTGGCGGGACCGGCGCTATCGGCGCAACCCGGCGGCGGATCTGGTGGCGGCGGGGGCAGAGCTGCTCATCAACGTGTCGGCGTCGCCGTGGCATTTGGGCAAGAACACGACGCGGCGCGAGATGCTCGCGAGCCTCGCGGCCAAGACGCGTTGCCCCCTGCTCTACTGCAATCTCGTGGGCGGCAATGACGAGCTCATCTTCGACGGCGCGAGTCTGGTATTCGATGCGCAGGGTCGGCTGGCGGCGCAGGGGGCGCTCTTCGCGGAGGACTTCCTTGTCGTGGACACAGAGAAGCTGACGCCGGGTGCGCCACCCGTGAACGGTGACGAGGAACTGGTGTATCGCGCGCTCGTGCTGGGGCTGAAGGACTACCTGCACAAGTGCGGGTTCAAGTCCGCGCTGCTGGGTTTGAGCGGCGGCATTGACTCGGCGCTGACGGCGGTGCTGGCGGTGGAAGCGCTCGGCGCGGAGAACGTGCGGGGGGTTTCCCTTCCGTCGCAGTTCTCGTCGCAGGGCAGCCTCGATGACGCGCGGGTGCTGGCGGAGAACCTGGGCATCCGCTACGACGTGATTCCGATCCAGCCGGCCTTCGCGGCCGCGAAAGGCCAGATGAAGGAAGTCTTCGCCGGCCTTGCCGAGGACACGACTGAGGAGAACATCCAAGCCCGGCTGCGCGGAGTGGTGCTGATGGGCTTGTCGAACAAGTTCGGCTCACTGCTGCTGACGACGGGGAACAAGAGCGAGCTGGCGGTCGGCTATTGCACCCTTTATGGCGACATGTGCGGCGGGCTGGCGGTCATCAGCGACGTGCCCAAGACGATGGTTTACCGCCTCTCGAACTGGGTGAATCGCGAGCGCGAAATCATCCCGGCGGCCTCCATCACCAAGCCTCCCAGCGCCGAGCTACGCCCAAACCAGACTGACCAGGACTCGCTGCCGGCCTACGAGGTGCTCGACGCCATCCTGGAGGAATACGTGGTGAAGAGCCGGCCAGCGGCAGAAATCGTCGCGGCGGGCTTCGACGCGGCGGCGGTGCAGCGGGTGGTGAAGCTGATTGATGGCACGGAATACAAGCGGCGGCAGGCGGCCCCAGGGTTGAAGGTGACGACGAAGGCGTTCGGGGTGGGCCGGCGGGTGCCGATTGCCCAGCGGTGGCGCGAAATGGGCTGAGCCGTGGGCAAAAAGAAACGGCCAGCGTTGCCGCTGGCCGTTCGTCAGTAACTGGAAGGAAGAATTACTTCTTCTCTTCGTTCGTGCCTTTGCACTTCTCGCAGTTCTTCTTGCCCTTGGCAGCTTCCACGCAGCAGGCGTGGTCACAAGCCTTGCCATCCTTGGCAGCCTTGGCGCAGCAACCGGCGACCTTGCCGGGAGGGGCCTTCTTGTCAGCCTTGTCCGCCGCGAGGGCGAGGGTGGTGGAGAGAGCCACGGCGAACGCCACGGCAGCGAGGACTTTAACGAACTTCATAGGTTGTTCTTTCTTACCGACTTTGTTTTCAACTACTGATCCGACCATGCTGACAACCGTCACCGGCTTCGTGCTGGAAACGTGTCAGCGGTGGTATAGACGGGCGAATGCTTGCCTTATTCGGGGCAGGGTGTCCACAGGGAAATGGACGGCGAGGAGTGGGGGGCTCACCTCACTTTCATGCAATTGAGCGGCATCACCACTCTTGCTCGTAATCTTGCTCCTGCTTCTTCTGCCAATCTCACAGCGGCGCAGGTAAGGAGCGAGAGACCGCTCTGCGTCACTTCGCCTCCAGCTTCTTCTTCAGTGTCTCCA
>CAMBZO010000035.1 GCA_945872195.1 Akkermansia muciniphila
GTCGTGGCTACGTGACCCCGCAGGACGTGAAGAGCATCGGCATGGACGTGCTGCGCCACCGTGTCGCCATCACCTACGAAGCCGAGGCCGAGGACAAGACCAGCGAGTCGGTGATCCAGAAGATTTTCGACGAATTGCCGGTGCCATGATCCCCCGCGAGCTGCTCAAGAAGATCCGCCAGATTGAGATTCGCACGAACCGGCTCGTGTCCGAGTCCGTGTCCGGCGCGTATCACAGCGTGTTCAAGGGGCAGGGCATGAACTTCGACGAGGTGCGCGAGTATCAGCCGGGCGACGACGTGCGTGCGATTGATTGGAACGTCACCGCGCGCATGAACCACCCGTTCATCAAGAAGTTCGTCGAGGAGCGGGAGATGACGGTGATGCTGGTCGTGGACCTCAGCGGCTCCGGCCTCTTCGGATCCGGCGAACAATCGAAGCGCGAACTGGCCGCCGAGATCGCCTCCGTGCTCGCGTTCTCGGCCATCCGCAACAACGACAAGGTCGGCCTCGTGCTCTTCAGCGACGAGGTGGAGAAGTTCATCCCGCCGCGCAAGGGCCGCCGCCATGTGCTGCGCGTCATCCGCGAAATCCTCTTCTTCGAGCCGAAGCGCCACGGCACTGATTTGCCCGGCGCGCTGCACTTCGTCAGCCGGATGCTGCCGCACAAGTCCGTGGTCGTGGTGCTCTCCGACTTCCTCGAAGCCCGCGCGCCGACGCGCTTCGGATCGCGTGTGCCCACGCAGCCGATGGCTTACGGCGAACCCCTCGCGCCCGCGACACAAGTCGCCCTCCGCCAAGCCCACCGCCGCCATGATCTCGTCGCCGTGCAAATCACCGATCGCTACGAACTTGAACTTCCCGCACTGGGCCGCCTCGTGTTGAAGGACGCCGAGACCGGCGAGGTCGTGGAAATCCAGACCGGCAACGCCCGCCAGCGCGCCGCCTTCGCCGAGCACCAGGCGTTGTTCCAAACCGCGCTGCGTCGCGTCTTCCGCACGATGGGCGTGGACTCCATCCAACTCCGCACAGACCAGCCTTACGCGGCGTTGCTCGGGAAGTTTTTCGACACACGCGTGAAGAGGAGGCGGCGAGGGAAGTAATTAGCCCTCGCGCACTCAACGCATCGCGAAAAACTAGGCACTTACTTCTCCATGCCGCCGCTCATCCTCGCCTCCGCCTCGCCCCGCCGTGCGGAGCTGCTACGGGAGATGGGCGCAGATTTCACCATCCTCACTCGCCCCACGGCGGAGGCTCACCACGAGGGTTTCACCGCGCGCGAACTGTGTCTGCTCAACGCCTATCGCAAGGCCCGCGCCGTCGCGAAGCTCCACCCGCAGGCGCTCGTGCTCGGTGCGGACACGCTCGTCTATCTCGGCACGACGCTTTACGGGAAGCCCGTCGACCTCGACGATGCGCACCGGATGCTGCGCGAACTGGCGGGTCACACGCACCAAGTCGTCACCGGCGTCTGCCTGCTGCAACTCGGCGCGAACCGCTGCCGCCTGTTCGCCGAGACGACGAACGTGACCTTCAAGCCGCTTTTGGAGTCGCAAATTTCCGCCTACCTCGCCGCCATCCAGCCGCTCGACAAAGCTGGGGCTTATGCGATTCAAGACCGGGGCGACGAAATCGTGGAGCGCATTTCCGGCTCGTTCAGCAACGTGGTTGGCCTGCCGGTGGAACGCGTGAAACCCGAGCTGGCCCGCTGGCAACGGCGTTGATTTGCGGTGCGTTCTGCCCCCGCACTCCAAAGCGCTACCGCTTCTGCCCCTTGTCGGTGAGGACCTTTGGCGTGAGCGCTGAAGACGGGATGATTTTTTTCTCCGCACCGTCCACGGTCCACGAGAGCTTCGCCGAGGCAAAGCCGGTGTTCTCATAATACTCCATCACGAGGTCGTAGCTCTTTCCCGCTTCGAGTTTGAGTTCGCCCTTGTGCTCCGTTGCGCCCTGGTCCACCCACTGGTCCACGAGCTTCTGGCCATTCACCCACAGCCGCGCGCCATCGTCCGACTCGGTGATGAACGTGTAAGTGCCGGATTTCTCCGCCTTCAGCAGCCCGGTCCAGCGCACGCAGAAATCCTCGATGCCCGTGCCGCGCAGGCCGGGGCCACCCTCGCCCCAGTCGAAGCCGATTTCCTTGTCGAGCCGCAGCGCGGGTTTGCCGGCGAACTCGCGGCCTTTGAAGTAGTGGCCGACTAGGCCGCGTGTGTCCGACGGCAGTTTCGCCACATCCAGCTCGCCGGGCGGCGCGAGTTCCTTGGGCGTGAGTCGAAAGCTCGGGATGGGCTGCTTGAGCGTCGAGGGGCCACTCCACATCAGCTTCGCCGCTGCGCCGCCGCCGCTCTCGAAGAACTCCATGATGACCTCGTAGCGCTTGCCGTCCTCCATCGCGAACTCAGGGCTTTTGTCCTCCGCAGGCGCGTGGTCGGTCCAGTTATCAATCAGCAGCTTGCCGTCCACCCAAAGCCGCACGCCATCGTCGGACTCGGTGATGAAGGTGAACTTGCCCGTGGCCGGGGACTGCACGGTGCCGCTCCAGCGCACGCTGAACTGGTCGGCGGGCAGGCCGTCGGCGGGCGCTTCGGGCCAGTCGAAGTTGACCTGCGCATCCACGCGTTTGAGCGCGGGCGGGCCGGTGAGTTCCACGCCTTTGAAATACTGGCCGAGCAAACCGGTCTTTGCCTCTTGGGCGAGCGCAGAGGCGGCAACGAGCAGGGCGAGGAGTGATAAGAATTTTCGTTTCATGAGTTGATGCGCGTGAGTGTAGGAATATTTCGTCCGGCCCGCAACCGTCCAAGCCATCAAGGCACTAACCGGCACTGACTGGCACTAATCCGTGGGAGGAGAAGGCTTTCGTTCGGCGCGTGCATCTCTCATGAGTGCAGGTCAGTGCTGGTTAGTGGTGCTTCAGCGGCTCACTTCACCACCATCCCCGTGAACGGCGGGACGTAGGCTTGGAGATAGACGAGGATGCCCACGAGCGCCGCGAGGGCGATGGAGTGGAAGAAGACGTAGCGCAGGATGCTACCTTCGTGGCCATACCAGTTCGTCGCGGTGCTCGCCACGACGATGCTCTGCGCGTCCACCATCTTGCCCATCACACCGCCGGAGCTGTTGGCCGCGCACATGAGCACGGGGCTGATGCCGGTCTGCTCGGCGGTGATTTTTTGCAGGCTGCCGAAGAGGACGTTGCTCGCGGTGTCGCTGCCGGTGAGGGCGACGCCGAGCCAGCCCAGCAGCGTGCCGAAGAAGGGATACAACGAGCCCGTCTGCGCCAGCGCGAGCCCGAGTGTGGCGTCGGTGCCGGAGTATTTGGTGACGTAGCCGACCGCGAGCATCCCGGCGATGGTGATGAGGGAGAAGCGCACGGTCCACAGCGTGCGGCGATAAACGCGCAGGAGTTCCGAGCAGGAGAAGCCCATGTAAAGACCGGCGAGGATGGCCGCCGCGAGGATGCCGGTGCCGGTGGCGGAGAGCCAGTTGAGCTTGAACACGGCCTCCTCCGGCTTGGTGGGTTTCTCCGACGTGGGCTTGGGCACGACGGGAAACACGCGGACGGTGGTGTTGTGCAGGCGGGGCATTTCAAACTTCGGCGCGGAGAAGGCGTCGAGCTGTTGCTTCACTTGCGGCACACCCCAAATGAACACGAGCACGGAGAGCAGAATCCACGGCACCCACGCACGGCGGACGAGCGCGGTGTTTTGAGTTGGAGACGTTGTTTCTTCCGGCGCGCTTGCGGCTGGACTCGGAACTCCAAACTCCAAACCCGGAACCGACTCCGGCTTCCAGCCATCACTGGGTTTCCAGAATTTGAGCAAGACCACCACGGCCAACATCGAAACAATCGCCGCGATGATGTCCACCAGCCATGGGCCGTGGAAGTTCGACACGAGGAATTGTGGCACGGCGAAGCTCACGCCCGCCGTCAGGCACGCGGGCCAAACGCCCATCATCCCGCGCCAGCCCGCGAACGCCCACACGACCCAGAACGGCACGAGGAGAGAGAAGAACGGAAGTTGCCGCCCCACCATCGCCGAGAGCGTGTGCACATCGAGGCCCGTCACGCCCGCGAGGGCGATGATGGGCGTGCCCAGCGCGCCGTAAGCCACGGGGGCGGTGTTCGCGATGAGCGAGAGGCCGGCGGCTTGCAGTGGTTTGAAACCCAGTTGCATCAAGATGGCCGCTGTCACCGCGACGGGCGTGCCAAAGCCTGCCGCGCCCTCGAAGAACGCGCCGAAGCTGAAGGCGATGAGCACGAGCTGCACGCGCGGGTCCGGCGCGAGGTGCGCCAGACTCCCGCGCAGCACGGCGAAGAGGCCTTTGTCCACCGTGAGCTGGTAGAGGAAAATCAGGTTGAGAATAATCCAGCCGATGGGGAACAGCCCGTATGCCGCGCCGTAGCCCGCTGTGGCGAGCGCGGCGTCCACCGGCATATGAAAGGCGAATAGCGCCACGGCCAGCGCGACGCCGAGGCCGAGCAGCGCGGCGAGATGGATTTTGATTTCCAGCCACGCGATGGCTCCGAGCATCACCACAATCGGCAGCGCGGCGACGAGCGTGGAGAGGAATACGTTGCCGAGCGGGTCGTAATTTTGCGGCCAAGGTTGCATGAGCGAGTGCGCAGAGCAGACGGAGAACGCGGCGGAAAGTCCAGCCCGCGCAGCCGCAGTTACTTCACCGGCTTGAACTGCACCCCATCTAGAATCACGTGCCCGTCGGTGTCCTTGTTCGAGACGGTCACGGTCGTCGTCTTGCCAGCAGGCAGCTTGAACTTGCCGAGCGAGATTTCGCCCTTCGATTTCTGGTCCACCTTGAGCGTCTTCCCGGGCTGGCCAGCGATGCTCACGGTCACGGGGACGTTGCTCGCGCGGTTCGGGTTGGGCGCGTTGAAGAGGATGATTTCGTAATCGCCCGCGCTCGGGATGTCCGGCGTAAAGACAGCGGTGGACTCGCCCTTGCCCGCGTTGCCGTCGTGCGCGTAACCGTGGCCGATGCGCCAGACGCTGGAGATGGATTCGGACCAATGCCCCGTTTGCTTCGCGTCCTTGTCGTCGAGGACGATTCCGGGCAGCGACTTCGGATCAACGAACTTGCCCACCGGGCCGGCAGAGCGCTCGGGGCCGGTCCAATCGAGCACCTGCTTGTCCGCGAGCAGGCGGGCGCGGAGCTTCTCGTAGTTCACTTTCTGCACCGGCACCTTGTCATCAATTGCGATGGCTGCCGCCGTGGCCGCGCTCTGGCCCAGCACCATGAACACCGGCTCCATGCGGATGCTGCCGTAGGCGATGTGCGTCGCGCTGAGGGCGACGGGCGCGAAGAGGTTGTCGCACTCGGCGGCCTTCGGGATGATGGCGCGGTAGGAGACGGGATACGGCTTCATCGGCGGCACCTGCACGTCGCCCTCGTTCTCGACGCGCCCGTTCTTCACGATGCGCTGGCAGTTGTGCGAGTCCATGTTGTAAGCGCCGAGGCCTACGGAGTCGGTGATGGTTTCCACGGCGCGGCAGTTCTTCTCGCTCATCACGTATTCGCCCACGAGCCGCCGCGCCTCGCGCACATACATCTCGCGGGGCCAGCCGTCGGTGTCGAGGAACTCGTCCTTGGCCGGGCCCCAGCTTTGCATCTCGCGGCGCATCTCTTCCGGCACGCGCGGGTCCGTGGCCATGAAGGTGCAGAAGCCGCGGATGTAATTCTCGTGCTCCTTGGCGATGCGCTCGCGCGTGGCGTAATCCGCGTTGGGGTAGTCGTAGTTGCGCCCGATGAAGTCAGTGCTGAACCCGCCGTTGTTGTTGATGTCGGTCTTGTGGTTCGGCATCCAGATGGGATTCCAGAACTGCGCGAGCTTCGGGTTCTTGTTCCCGGCGACGAGCGCCTCGGCGTAGCGGCCCAGCAGCTCGAACTGCTTCGCGTCGTAGTTCGCGGGCGGCGTCACTGGCAGGCTGCCGTTCGCGGCCTTGAGCAATGCATCCCACTTGGGCTGTGGCATTCCCTGCGGCTTCTGCGCGGGCAGGCGGTTCTTCGGGTCGGTCGTGAAGCAGAGGCGGTAGTTGTAAGCCTGCGTGGCCTTGTCGCCAGCGCCGGGCTTGCCGCCGTCGCCGGATTGGATGAACGGCAGCAGGCCGCTGCTCGCGTCGCCGGGCTTCACATACGGGTCTACCGGCACGGTGAACTGATGATGCGGCGTGCTGGCGCGGACGCCGTTGAGTGTCTCGCCATAAACTGAGTTTGCCTCGCGCCCGACGTGGAAGGAACAGCCCGCCTTCGCCAGCAGGTCGCCTTCGTAGGTCGCGTCCATGAACATCTTCGCGCGGAAGACGCGGCCATTCTCCATCGTGATCTCCGTGATGCGCGGGCCGGCCTTGGTCACGGACTTGAGGCGCTGCTCCAGATACACGGGCGTCTTCGTCTCAGCGAGCAACTGGAAATAAACTTTCTCCGCCACGCGCGGCTCGAAGGTCCACATCGTCGCGTCCGCCCCGGTCAACGCGCTCGCACCCGCCTGACCACCGCGCCGCTTGGCGAAGTAATCCGGCGCGGTCTCCAGCGTCCAGGACGCGTCCTGCGCGTAGTGCTGCGCGAGGCGGTGGTAGTAATCGCGTGAGATGCCGCCGATGGCCGCCTTGTTGCCGATGTCCGTCGCGCCGAGGCCGCCGGTGGTCAGGCCACCGAGATACTTGGTCGGGTTGACGATGACGGCGGTCTTGCCCATGCGCGCCGCCTGCACCGCCGCCGCGATGCCGCCGGACGTGCCGCCGAAGATGCACAGGTCCGCCTCGATAACTTGGGCGGTCGCCGGCAGCACAGCGAGGCAGAGAACGGACAGGAAATGTTTCATACGCGGAGTGTGGCCGAGGGCGCGGCGATTTCAATCGCTTCCGGTTGGCGGGGTGGCGCGCGAAGTCGAAGTGTTCAGTCGGGCGCGTTGCCAGAATGAGGGGCGGCGACAACCGATTGCTACCCTTCCCAGCTCTGCCCATCCCACTTGAGCACGCGCTCGAGCATGGCCACCGCGCCGTCAGTGAAGATTTGGAAGAGCGCCTCGCCCTTCTCGGCGGTGGCGTGCCGCGGGTCGCCAATGTGGCCGGGCACGCTGCGGTCGCCCATGATCCAACCGCGCGCGGCCGGCTCGAAGGGGTTGCCAAACTCGACGGCCGCGACCTTGGTCAGGTCGCCCACCAGATGCGGCGCGATGCGCAGGACCATGCTGGTCTCCCATTCACAGGCGTGGCCCATGCGGCTCTGTTTGATGTCGGGGTGCGCGGTGGCGGGTGGCGTGAGTGCGAGATTCCAGTAGGTGCCGAAGAGCAGGAGGAGGTCGCGGCGGGCGCGGTATTTCTGCCGCAGCTCGAAGACGACTTGCTTGCCGGGCACGTCGTTGCCGCCGTGGCCGTTGAGCATCACAAGGCGGCGGAAGCCGTGCGCGATGAAGTTCTCGAACTGGCCGGCGAGCAAATCCAGATACACGCGCGGCGGGGCGGACATGGTGCCGGGGAAATCCATGTGATGGTCAGAGTTGCCGAGCCACTGGAGCGGCGCGATGAGCACGCGCTCGCCGATACGGGCCTCGACGCGGCGGACGATTTCATTCGTGAGCAAGCTGTCCGTGAAGACGGGCATGTGCCGTCCGTGCTGTTCGAGCGCGGCGATGGGGAAGATGACGGGCGTGTCCTTGGAAAGGGCCTGAACTTCGGGCCACTTGAGATCGGTGAGGTTCATGTGTGGGCGAAGGCTACGGAGGCGCCGTCTCAGTGGCAAGCGGGGCCACGCTTCTGGACTACCGTCCGACGAGTTGCCCCAGCTTGATGACATCTCCGGCTTGCAACGCGGGGCCGGGAGTGTTCGCCGCGAGCTTGGCGGTGTCCGTGGTGGCGATGATCCGTGAGCCGCGGAGGATTTGGACGGCCTTGAGCGCGGCGTTGGCCTCCCCGGACTTCGTGATGGCGTAGAGCTTCATTCCCTCAGTCCACGGCACCTGTCGCGTCACACCGGCCGCGCTGTCCACGACGGTGACAAACGCCGTCTTCGCAATCGAGCCAGCCACGGAGCCGGTGGTGGTGACAACGGTCTTCGCGACGGTGGCTCCGCCGGAGACAGTCGCGCCCACTACTTTTCCACCGGTGGTGATGGCGGTGGTCGCGGTCTTGCCGACGAGCTTGCCGGTGGTGGTGACAACTTTCGTGCCGGTGGAGCAGGCGGTTGCCACAAGGCAACAGATTAAAGGCAACCGGCAAAAGGAATGGGACAAGCGCATGGTCAAGTGAGGGTGAGGAGGCTGACCTCCGGGCGGCAGTTGAAACGGACGCCGTGGAGGTTGCCCACGCCGCGCGTGATGTGGAGCCAGCGGTCCCGCCAACGATGCAGGCCCTCGACGTAGCGGTGGTCGCGCACGGGGGCGAAGGGCGTGCCCAGCCACGGCAGGCGGAGTTGGCCGCCGTGCGTGTGCCCGCACAAAGCCAGATGCCACGGAAACGCAGCGAGTTGTTCCTTGCCATCGGGGTTGTGCATGAGCGCGATGACGCCGGTCTCCGCGTCCGATGCCACCGTGCCGAATGCTTCCACCGAGCGTTGCTCATCGGACCACAAGTCGCCCACGCCGACGATGCGGAGTTTGCGCCCGCGAAGGGTGAGTTCGTGTGATTGGTTCAGCAAGACCTTGGCCCCGCTGGCAGTGAGGCATTTGCGGACGGCTGCGTGGTCAGGATAGCCACCGTAGATGGGGCGCGCGGCCCACTTGCCGCCATCGTGGTTGCCGAGGCAGGCGAAGGTGGGGGCGGCGGCGGCGAGCGGTTTCAACACGTCGGCGTAGTCGGCGAAGCGTGTGAAATGCTTCGTGATGAAATCGCCGGTGAGGCAAACAAGGTCCGGCTTTTCCGCGAGGCCGAGCTCGATGGCGTGCGCGATGAACTCGATCGGGACGCAGCCGGAGGCGTGGAGGTCAGACAAGTGCAGGATTTTTACGGGGGCCGCGTTTGCCTGCCCGAGCGGTGCGGTGCGGTGGGTGACTTCGAGCCGGCGCGGCTCCAGCAGCCGCGTGTAGGCCGCACCCACTGCACCCGTCACGCCGACGAAGCCGGCGCCGGTCAGCAGCCGACGGCGCGACAGCCAGGCTGGCTTTGGCGGAGGCGTGGCGGGCGGCGGGGTCATGGAATCGGTGCGGAGCGCGGACGCCTACCTCCGCAATCGGCGGGCTTGGATTGGCAGGCTGCGGTCGTGGGCGTCCGCGCTCCATCCAACGCGGCTGTTATGCGCCGATGACATGGCGTTTGAGGATGTCGTAAACCGCAGTCGAGTCGAGCTGGTGCGCGGGCAGGAACTCGTGCCGCTCGGTGATGAGGACGGGCCAGTCGGCCACGTTGGCGGGGCGGCAGCCGTGGGAGCCCTTCACGAGTGAGGCGTCGAGCGGGACGACGTCCATCAACATACGGAATCCAAGTTTCTTGCGCAGCAGCTTGCCGGCGATCTTGAGCATGGGCGCGCGGATCTTTGGGTCGAGAAAGAGTTCGACGGGGTCGTAGCCGGGCTTGCGGTGGATGTCCACGCAGCGGGCGAAGTCGGGGGCGCGCTTGTCATCGAGCCAGTAGTAGTAGGTGAACCACGCGTTCTCCTTCGCCACGGCGATGAGGTCGCCGGCACGCGGGTGGTTGATACCGGCGGCGGCTTTCTCTTTCTCCGCGAGCACGGTGGCGACTCCGGGTGTGAACTCAACGACCGAGCGGACTTGGTTGAGCAGCGCGGAATCGTTGACGTAGATGTGCGCGACCTGATGGTCGGCGACGGCGAAGACCTTGCTCGCGCCAGCGTCGAGGAGCTCGAGCCCGAGTTCCTCTTTCACCGTGAGCCAGCCCTGCTCCCGAAAGATGCGGTTGAGGTGGATGGCCTTGTCCACGGCCGTGATGCCGTATTCGGAGAGCAGGACGACCTGCACGTTGCGCTTCTGGAAGAAGAGGATGAGCTCGCCGACGAGGTCGTCAATGAGCGCGAGGTCGCGGGCGATATCCGGGTGCTGCGGGCCGAGGCGTTGGAAGCTGTAATCGAGGTGCGGGAGATAGACGAGGTTCAGCGTGGGCTGGAACTTATTCTCAATCCATTTCGCGGACTCGGCTATCCAGCGCGACGCGCAGTCGGGGGCTCCGGCGGGCGACTGCCTGCCTGCGTTCGGTCCCCAGAAACCGGGGAACGGAAACTCGCCGAGGTCGTGCTTGATGCTCTCGCGGATGTCGTAAGGCCAGGAGTAAATGTCGAAGAACTTGCGCCCGTCCGCCGGATACATGGGGCGCGGCGTGATGGACCAGTCGGCGGTGGAATACATGTTATACCACCAGAAAAGCTTCGCGCAGGTGAAGGTGTGGTCGTGTGCGCGCAGCTCGTCCCAGAGCTTGCGCCCGTGGACGAGGCGGTTGGACTGCTTCCAGAACTGCACTTCGGCCAACTCGCGATCATACCAGCCGTTGGCGACGATGCCGTGCTGCGCGGGCTTGGTGCCCGTGACGTAGTTCGACTGCGCGGTGGTGGTGAGGGCGGGAAAGGCGGGGTCGATATTGACGACCGCGCCGCGCTTGCGGAACGCCGTGATGCGCGGGGTCCGATCGCCCAGAAGGGACTCGGTGAGGCCGACAACATTGAGCACGGCGGTGCGGTTCATCGAGCCGCAGCGTGCCAGTGTTAGCTCGCAACCGCGACGATTTTTCGCGACCGCGCCGCGTGCCGCTTCTGCAAGCGTTGCATGGACTCGACCACTTTCGGCAGGTTCATCTCATGCACCTCGACGCCCTCGCCGATGGCTTGCAACAACGTGATGGTCAGCTCGCCACCGAGGTGTTCTCGAAATTCAGTCAGGCCGGAGAGCACCATCAGGTTCCCGTCCGAGTCCGTGTGCAGCAGCTCGGACGCGAACAGGTCGAAACCCAACTGCTCCAGCAGCACGAGCACGCGCTCGGCGCTCGCGGCGTCGAGGAGGCCAATCTTCTTCGCGTAAAGCACGTCCAGCGCGATGCCGATGGCGACGGCCTCGCCGTGCCGAAGCTTGTATTCCGAGAGCTGCTCCAGCTTGTGCGCCGCCCAGTGGCCGAAATCCAGCGGGCGCGCGCTGCCGAACTCGAAGGGATCGCCGCTGGTGGCAATGTGGTTCAGGTGCAGTTCGGCGCAACGGTAGATGAGCCGCTGCATCGCCGCTGGCTCGAACGCGGCCAGCGCCTCGGCGTCGCGCTCGATGGCGTTGAAGAACTCCGCGTCACGGATGCACGCGACCTTCACGGCCTCGACGTAGCCGGCGCGCTGGTCGCGCGGGGTTAGCGTGGAGAGGAACTGGAAGTCGTTGATGACGGCGAAGGGCGGGCAGAACGTGCCGATAAAATTCTTTTTCCCGAACGCGTTGACGCCGTTCTTCACGCCCACGCCGGAGTCATCCTGGCTCAACGTGGTCGTCGGGATCCGCACATGCCGGATGCCCCGGTGCGCGGTGGCCGCCGCGAGCCCCACCATATCCAGCAACGCGCCGCCCCCCACGCAGAGCAGGTAGGCGTGGCGGTCAATGTGATAGCGGTCAATCTGCGAGTGGATTTCCGAGACGTGGAAGTAGGAGTTTTTCACCCGCTCGCCGCCCTCGATGACGATGGGCGAGCGGACCAGCTCGAGCGCATCGCCGTGGATGGCGAAGTAGTCGGCGATGGTCCGTTCCAATCCGGGTTGCGCCTTCGCGAGCGCTTCGTCTAGCACCACGAGCGCCTTGCGCCGGGTTGCGCCGCCGCCCCCCACGAGCACGTCGCGGAGAATGGGGTTGGCGGGCTTGAAGACACCATGGGTGAAATGCACCTGGTGACGCCAACTGACCTGAATTGTCCGCTCGATGCTGGGCACGGGATAAAGTTGCAGCCCGTTTGTGACGAAGGCCAGAGGGAAAGCGTTCAGGGGACAGCTATCAGCCTTCAGCGGCCGAAACTCTCTTCGCTGACTGCTGACTGCTCTCCTCCCGCCAAGCCGCCAGCAGCGCGGTGCGGACGCGGTGAGCGAGGGGTGAGATGGGAATCGCCTGTCCATCCAGAGCGCTGACCTGGACCACGCCGCGGGCACTCGACGTGAGGAAACAGCCCTGGGCGCGGAGCAGGCGCGTGAGGTCAGCGGTGGTCTCGTGCGCTGCGATTCCCTGCGACTGGCACCACGCGAGCACGTCGGCACGCGTGACCCCGGGCAGCGCGCCGGATGAAAGGGGCGGCGTGTGCAAGCTGTCGCCTTCAATCCAAAACAGGTTCGCGCTCGCGGCCTCGGCGAGTTCGTCGCGAGGATTTAGGAGCAGGGCTTCGTCGGCCCCGGCGCCCTCGGCCTCGGCGCGGGCGAGGACGTGCAGGAGCTTGTTCGCGGATTTGCAGGCGGAGAGCCAGTCGCCTGCAGGCAGACGGAGCGAGGCGGTGTGGAGTTTCGAGCGCGGCACTTCGGCGGCCAACACGGGCGCGGGATGCAGCGACATCAAGAAGGTCGGCGAGTCGGCCCCACGCGGTGAGTAGCCGCGCTCGCCGACGCCGCGCGAGAGGGTGAGGCGCAGGAGCGCGTCGGGCAGTTGGTTGTGGCGGCTGAGGTCGGCGGCGTTGGCGCGGAGATACTCCGGCAGCCAACGCACGGAGAGGTCCAACCGCAGCATTCCCATCGCGAAGCGCCGCCAGTGCGCGTCCCAGCGCAGCGGCACGCCGTTCATCACACGCAGCGTCTCGAAGAGGCCATCACCGTAGAGGAAGCCTCGGTCGAAGACGGACACAAGCGCCTGCTCTTCGGGGACGAAGCGGCCATTGAG
>CAMBZO010000036.1 GCA_945872195.1 Akkermansia muciniphila
CGCGGGGAGATCTTCGGCCTCCTCGGCCACAACGGCGCGGGCAAGAGCACCGCCATCGGCATGATGCTCGGCCAGGTCTGGCCCACCACCGGCGAGTTGCGTATCTGCGGCCACGACATCACACGTGACCGCGCGAAGGCACTGCACCGAGTCGGCGCGATTTTCGAGACGCCAGTTTTTTACGACTACCTCAGCGGCTGGAAGAATCTGCAAATCCTCAGCCACTACACCGCGCCCACGCCGCCGGAGCGCATCAAGAAAATCGTCGAGTGGGTCGGCCTCACCGGGCGCGAGCACGACAAGGTGAGCAAGTATTCCCACGGCATGCGCACGCGGCTCGCCCTCGCGCAGGCGCTCTTGCCCGACCCCGAGCTGCTCATCCTCGACGAGCCCAGCGATGGCCTCGACCCCGAGGGCATCCACGAGATGCGCCTCACCATTCAGCGACTGCAAAAGGAACTGGGTCTCACCATCCTACTCTCCTCGCACCTGCTCAACGAAGTCGAGTTGCTCTGCACACGCATCGCGGTCCTGAACCAGGGGAAGAAAGTTTTTGAAGGCACGCTCGCCGACGCGAAGCAGACGAAGCAGTGGGTGCGCCTCAAGGTCGGCGACTTCGCCAAGGCCACCGTGAGCTTGCAGTCCGAGAAGCTCATTACCGACACGCGCAACGGCTCGCTCGTCGCCCTCGCAGACGGAGTGAAGATCGATGCCCTCATCCGCCGCCTCGTGGCGCAGGACATCTCGGTCTTTGAGGTCGCGCAGGAGGAGGAGACGTTGGAGAGCTTCTATCTGAATCTGATGCAGGATAGCCGGGCAAAACCGCAGGAGTTGAAGGGTTAAAGGGTTGAAGAGTAAGACCCACCTCGCCCACCTCCCTTTCAACTCTTCCACTCTTCCACCCACGCCCATGTTTCTCCTCCAACTCCGCAGCGAACTGGCGAAGCTCTTCGGCAAGAAGCGCACTTACATCGGCTTCGGGGCGTTCCTCCTGTCGCAGAACGTGATGCTGCTGGCCTTCCGCTACTCCAATTGGGAGAAGGGCACGGCCCGCTTGCTCGAAGGCAACGGCTACGTCGCCACCGAGTTCATCTCCACGCTGACCGTGGCCGTGCTGATGCTCATCCCGCAAATCCTCCTGCTCATGCCGCTCTACGTCATGCTCGTGGGCGGCGACCTCGTGGCGAAGGAGGCGGAGGACGGCACGCTGCGGATGATCCTCTCACGGCCCATCTCGCGCTTCCGGCTGCTGTTTACCAAGTGGCTCACCGGCGTCATCTTCGCGGCGATTCTCGTGGTCTCGCTGGGGGCGATGGCGCTGTTCTTTGCGCGCTGCTGGTTCGAGTGGAAGGGGATGTTCATCTTCATCCCGATACCCGGCGGCCAGCCCATTTTCAACGTGATGAGCGCGGGCGAGGGCTTGAAGTATTACGCGCTGGCGCACGTGCTCCTCGCGGTCAACGCCTGCACGATGTTGAGCCTGGCGTTCATGTTTTCCTGTTTCAACATGAAGCCGGCCGCCGCGACCATTCTGGCGCTGTCGTTCCTGTTTCTCAGCGTGGTGATGGAGGGGATGCCGTTCTTCGAGGATTGGAAAGAGTTCGCCCTCACGCACCACTTCCGCGCGTGGATACTGGTGTTCGCCAAGCCGATGCCGCTTGCGCAGATTGCCGAGGCGCTCTGCGTGCTCGCGGGGGTGAACGTGACGGCTTTCGTCATCGGTGCAACGCACTTCCACATGCGGGACATCAAGTCGTGAGGCGTGGTGCGTGAAGAATCCCGAATTCTATGAACCACATCGCCATGCTGGGCTGGTCGGAACTCGTCGTGCTCGCCGTGGTGATTGCGATTGGCATCGGCTGCTGGCTAGTCTTCAGCCGTGGCTCGGGTGAAAAGAAGGATGAGTAAGCGCAAGCCACTCGCGAAGAATCCGCCTCCTCACCTCGGTGGCTACACCGTGCGAGTTGCCCGCGTGGCTGATGCCGCCGTCATCGCCCGCTTCAACCGCGAGCTGGCCTTGGAAACGGAAAGCCGAAAGCTGAGTCCTCAGCGGGTCCTGCGCGGTGTGAAGGCGTTGCTGGCCGACGCGGCGAAAGGCACCTACTTCGTGGCGGAGTCCGGCGGCGAGATCATCGGCCAGCTCCTCATCACTTACGAATGGAGCGACTGGCGCAACGGGAACTTCTGGTGGATTCAGAGTGTGTATGTCGCGTCGGCTTGGCGGGGCAGGGGAGTCTTCAAGGCGTTGCACGCACACATCGAGCGGCTTGCACGGAAGCGGAAGGATGTCTGCGGCGTGCGCCTCTACGTGGATGCTCACAACCTGAGGGCGAAGGATGTCTACGCCCGGTTCGGCCTGAAGGCGACGCACTACGAGCTGTGGGAGACGGATTTTGTTTTGCCCACGGATAACGGGGTTTAGAGGAGACTGACAGCGGGTTCCATCGGCGTGTTCCGCGTTATCCGCGGGCAGCTCAGCTCACGCCGTCGCCCGGTTCAGCACTACTTTCACGCCTTCGCGGGCGGCGTCTACTTGCAGTTTGCTGCCGTGGATGGCGGCGAGTTCGCGTGCCCATTCCTCCATGCTTTCCACTTTTGCGTCGTCGTGGTCGGGGTCGTGATGGAAGAGGAAAAGCTTCTTCACATTGGCGATGACGGCGAGTGCCACGGCATCGTCCACGCAGGTGTGGCCCCAGCCGATGTGGGACTTGTATTCCACGCCGTCGTATTGGGAGTCCATGATGACGACATCGCAGTCGCGGATGAACTCGATGAGCTTCTCGTCCTGCTTCTGCGCGTATGCAAGCACCTCGTGGGACTGCGTGCTGTCGGTGACGGGGGCCATGCGCAGGCGCGAGTGCGGCTCGTTGTCCGGGATGAAGGCGATGGAGCCGCCGCTTGTTTCGAGTCGGTAACCGACACAGATGCCGGGGTGGTTCATGAACGCGGCAGTCACCTTTACCTTGCCGATGTTGAACTCCATTTCCTTCAGCTCTTGGACCTTCAAGTATCCTGGCAGCTGCTGCATGGAGACTGGAAAGAAGGGGCTTTCCATCTGGCTGGTCAGGACGCTTTGAAGTCCAATCCGCGAGCCTTCGTAGCCCATGATGCGGATTTGGTTTTGCGGGACGTAGAGGGGGATGAAGAAGGGGAAGCCTTGGATGTGGTCCCAGTGCGTGTGCGTGATGAGAATGGTGACCTCAATGGGCTGAGACTTGAACTCGCCGGCGAGTTTCCGCCCGAGGTTGCGGATGCCGGTGCCGGCATCGAATACGATCAGTTCGCCGTCGGCGCGCACCTCGACGCAGGTGGTGTTGCCACCGCATTTTAGTGTCGAGGGGCCCGGTGTCGCGATGGAGCCGCGCACGCCCCAGAACTGAACTGTCGGTGGGCTCCCGATGGCGTGGCGGAAGAACGCAGTGTCGGGCGGTGCTGCACTTTTGCTGCCCATCAGGTCGCTTCTGCGCAGGAAGGTCGTGCCACCTTCGATGTCGAGAAGGTGCAGCAGATCCACGGGCTTGATGGGCTTGAGCAGGAAGTCATCCGCGCCGGCGTCAATCGAGTTCGCCCGATCCGTGGCGTAATTGCTGCTGGAGACCACGATGATGCGCGGCTGTGGAAAGTAGGTCTGGGCCGAGCGGATGGCGCGGCAGACCTGATAGCCGTTGAAGCGTGGCATCAGCAGGTCGGTGACGATCAGTTCGGGCCGGTGTTCGATGGCGAGAGCCACGCCCGTGTCCCCCGCGTCGGCCTTCAACACGTCCCAGCCCGCGTCCTCCAAGGTGCGTGCGAGCAGCGTGAGCACGATGGGATCGTCGTCAATGACAAGGGCTGTTTTCACGTGAGGTAGATGTCTGGGGTCAAAGGACAGCAGTAAAGCTTCGTGAATGCAAGCCGCGCGAGCGAGGCGCGCCGCGTCAGCGCACGACCTCGAACGCGAAGCCCTTCAGATACTCCGTCTCCGCGATGCAGGGGATGTAGGGATGATCTGGCGACTGCGTGAAGGTTGCCACTCGGCGCAGCACGCGGCGGGTGTCAAAGGCGGCGGAGAGAATCACATCCTGAAAGGTCACGCTGTCCACATGGTGCGAGCAGCAGAACGTCGCCAAGAGGCCGCCGGGCCGGAGAAGCTTCAGCGCGCGCAGGTGGATTTCCTTGTAGCCGCGCAAGGCATCCTCGACAGAGGCGCGGTTCCGGGTGAAGGACGGCGGGTCGAGGATGACCGCATCGAACTTGGGGACGAGCTTCTCGTGCGGGCCGACGGTGGTCTGGGCCTTGAGCCAGTCGAAGACGTTCGCGGCCTCGAAGGTGCATTTGTCCGCGAGGCCGTTGGTTGCGGCGTTGCGCGTGGCGGCGGCGATGGCGTCCGCGCTCTGGTCAAGCCCGTGGACGCGTGCCGCTCCAGCGCGAGCCGCGTGCAGCGCGAAGCCGCCGAGAAACGTGAAGCAGTCGAGCACGTTCGCGCCGGGGGTGAGGCCGATGAGTTCGGCGGTCCGCTTGTAGTTCACCTGCTGGTCGAGATAGAGGCCCGTCTTGTGGCCGGCGCGGAGGTCCGTCTCGAACTTGAGGCCGTTGAGATCCACGGACACCGGGCCATCGAGCGTGCCGGCGAGGATTCCGTTCGCTTCGGGCAGACCCTCGAACTTGCGCGAGGCCATTTCATTTCGCTCGACGATGGCGCGCGGCTTGAAGATGGCCTGAAGCGCCGCGAGGATTTGCGGCTTGCGCAAATCCATGCCCAGCGCGGGCGTCTGCACCACGAGCACGTCGTCGTATTTGTCCACGATAAGGCCGCTGAGGAAGTCGCCCTCGGCGCTGACGACGCGGAAGGAAGTCGCACCCGGGAGGTGCCGTTGACGCAGCGCAAGCGCCGAGCGGATGCGCTCCTCGAAGAAAGCCTGATCCACCGTGACGTGATCATGCGTGAGCAGGCGGACGGTGATTTTGGATTTCGCGTTGTAAAGGCCGACGCCGAGCCAGTGTTTGCGGTGGTCCTTCACCTCGACGATATCGCCGTCCTTCACGTCCGGGGACGCGTGCATGATGGCCCCGGCGTAGATCCACGGATGCCCGGCGACGATGCGGTCGGCTTCGCGGGGCTTGAGGATGACGAGGGGGAGGGCAGGGGAGGGGACTGTGGGTGCGGTCATGTTTGTAAACAGTTTGGGAAGCGGAGGTGGGGTTAAGAGCAAAGTTACGATCAAGAGGGGAAGGTCCGGTGCTGACCCTTCGTGCTCTAAATCCTAATCTTGCTCTCAAGCCGTCACTCCGCCGCTTCGGGGCGCAGATGAGGCCAGACTCACCCGGCTGAGGGAAGTCAATTGTCGGTGACTCACTCCGCCATCTTGCCCATCGGAATCTCCGCCTTGAAGCGCCCCATGATCCTCAGTTCCAGAACGCCGGATTCATCGCCGGTTTTGCGGGCGGACATGACGATCGGCGCGGTTCCCTTGGATTTTTCGGCGGTCAGCGGCACGCGCAGCACGGGCGAGCTGCCCTTGCCGTAGATCGCCAGCTGGAACTCCTTCTTGCCCGCCCGCTCGATGCCGAGCGCGAAGACGGCCAGCTCCATCTCCTTTTCCCCGGCGGTGATCTTCGTGAGTCGCAGCTTGTCGTTCGCCAGCACGGTGTCCTTGTCCTTGGGCGCGATCTTCGAGGTCCACAACTGCCCCACGACCGTCGCCTCGCCCTTGGCCGCTTTCTTCGCTGCCTTGTCACCCTTGGCCGGCTGCTCGGATTTCAGCCGCTTGTCCGGGATGAGCAGGGCGCCCGCCTCGCCGATCTTGAACCCGGTGGCTTGGTCGGGAGCGAGTTCGAGCTTCAGCGGCAGATCGCCAAGGCGCTTGTTGGCGTCCATCAGCAGCGCGACGGCTTTGCTCAATTCCTCGGACGGGAGAGCTGTGGGTTCCTGTGCGTGGAGCAGGGTGAGGGTAGAACAGGTGGCGAGGGCGAGGAGAAGTTTGATTTTCATCAGTCAGGAGAGCGTGCGATTCCCTACCCAAGACGGACAATCAAAAACTTTCGTTACAGCTCGCACCGACGGTGGACTACGGCCCCCACATCCCGCCGTCGTTTTTCAGCCACTGGTCGCGGTTGATCACGCGTGCGGAGCCGTCGGCGAAGCAGACATTGCCCTGATCGGTCAACTTGACGTTGACGTTCGGCAGGGCAGCGGAGTTCCCGCGGTTGTGGTGAAACAGGAAGTTGCCAAATTTCACACCTGCCAGGGAAGCTGGGACGCTGGTATCCATGATCCCATCGCCGTCGCTGTCCACGGTGATGGGCCATACGGTGGGAGTGTAGATGACTATGTTCGTGGATTCGCCGACGAGGAAGGTGCCGGCCGGAATTTCGGCCAACCGGACCGAGCCACCGCCGCCCGTGGTCACCTGATGGTAGGCAATCACCTTGTTGTAGTTCGGCGCGGTGGAGATGCCGCCCAGCGCGGGCGTGAAGAGCGCCGGGCAGCCGAGCTTGTTCTCGAAATCGTTCGCCAGGTTCGTTTGCACGCCCACATAGCTGGAGAGGACGGTCTTCCAGTCGGGGGACTGAGTGACGGTGCCCGGCGGCGGATAGACGCCGCCATAGTTGTAGGCATACGGCGGCAGTCTGTCGTCATGATCGCCCGCGTAGATGTTGAACCCCAGCGCCACCTGCTTCCGATTACTTAAGCACTTCGTCATTTTCGCTTTCGCCTTCGCCTTGCCGAGGACCGGCAGCAGCATCCCCGCGAGGATTGCGATGATCGCGATGACCACGAGCAGTTCGATGAGCGTGAAGGCGGAGGAAGCACGCGGTCTCATAGGTGGTGCAGCACCGTAGGAGTGTCGCCGGATGCCGTCAAGGGGGCTCCTTGTGCGCCCTTCCGCCTTGCGTGAGCGACGAGGCTCCTTCAGCGTGCGCGCATGAAACCCGTTTCACTCCGCATCGCCTTCACTTGCGTCTCCCTCGCCATCCTCAGTCACTCGCTCCTCGCCGCCGAGCCGACCGCCAAGCCTGTGGCAACCGGCTTTCAGAACCGCGTCTTCACCGACGCGGCCGGGCAGAAGCACCCCTTCGTCCTCTTCGTGCCCGCCAAGGCAGACCCCTCCGGCAAGCCCCCCGTCATGCTCTTCCTCCACGGCTCCGGCGAGCGCGGGCTGAACAACCTTGACCCGCTCATGGTCGGCCTCGGGCCGGCCATTTGGAAACGCAAGGCGACGTTTCCCTTCGTCACCGTCATCCCGCAGTGCCAGCCGGGCAGCAACTGGCTCGCCGACGGCCCGGACGCGCAACGCGCCCTTGGGATGCTCCGCCAGACGCAGGCCGAGTTCAGCACCGACCCCGACCGCGTGTATCTCACCGGCCTCTCCATGGGCGGCAGCGGCACATGGAGCCTCGCGGCCAAGGACCCTTCCGCATGGGCGGCCATCGTCCCGATGTGCTCGCGACCGGACGCGGCCAACGCGGCCAAGTTCGCCGCTGCACGCCTGCCCATCTGGAATTTCTGTGGCGACCAGGATCGAGAACCGACGGTGAAGGGAAGCCGCGAGATGCAAGAGGCGCTGACCAAGGCCGGCGCGACCGCGAAATACACCGAGTATCCCGGCGTGGGCCACAACTGCTGGGACGACGCCTACGGCACCGACGCCCTCTACACCTGGCTCCTCACCCACGCGCGCAGCAAGAACGCGAAGTGAGCCGAAGGCCGTTTCCCCTCACTTGCCGAAGGCCGCGTGCTTCGCGTCGCCACCGGCTTGGAGGTAGGCCAAGAGGTCGAGGATTTGTTCCTTGTTCAGCAGGTTCAACAATCCCGGCGGCATGATGGAACTGCTGGAGGCGCGGCTCGTCAGGTCTTTCTTCGCGAACTTCTTCACCATCGCCTCGCCGGGGCCGGTCTGGATGGTGAGCGTCTCGCCTTCTTCTTTGATAAGGAAGCCCGTGAAGGGGTCGTCGTTGCCGAGGGTGAACTCGATGGGGCGGTAGCGCGGCTCCAAGTTCTTCGAGGGCTCCAGGATTTCGGCGAGCACGGCCTTCGGGTCGCCTTTGTATTTGGCCGCGACGCCGGTCAGCTCTGGCCCCCAGAGCACGCCCTCTGCGCCGACCTTGTGGCAGGCGATGCAGCCGACGGTGGCGAAGAGCGCCTTGCCCTTCGCGAAATCGCGGCCCTTCGCGAGCTTGGGCAGTTCGCCTTCGAGGTCGGCGAGTTTCCACTCGGTGATGACGGGGGCGGCGGGTTCGGCGTGGCCTTGCGCGAGATACTCGTCGAGGTCCTTCACGACTTTGAGCGTGCCGCGCATCCGCTGCCAATGGCCTGTGTAGGTGCAGAGGTAGGGATAATCTCCCGGCTCCGTGGGCGCGTCGAAGCGCAGACGGAAGGTGTCGTTGGGGTTCAACATCTTCGTGGCTTGGAGAACTTTCGGTGAGGCGGGGACGTAGAGGCGGCCTTGGGAGTCGGGTTGGGGCGGCATCTTCTCAGCGGCAAGCCCGATCTCGTCCGCCGCGCCGACTTGGATGAGCACCCAGTTGTGCTGCATGGCGTCGGAGTTGTGGAAGATGAGTTCCACTGGCTTGCCGGCTTCGGCGACGAGCTGGAGTTTGTCGAAGAACATCTGCTCGTGCAGCGTGCCGAGGCGCAGGACGTTCACGCCGAGGGAGGAGAAGGACTTGCGCACCGGCAGCGCGGCGTCCTTCGGCAGCTTCGCAGCGAGCTGGAAGCCGAGCTGTTGAATATCGAGGAAGTCGTTCTCCGTTCGCTGCGGCACGGGGACTTTCCTAGCTTGTTCGAGCAACGCATCGATGAGCGGCTTCAGCGCGGCGTCGGGCCAGGTATCGCGCGGCAAGGTCAGCAGCGCGCGCGCGGCGGTCGGGACTTCGGTGCCGCTGGCGACGACCTTTGTGAGCGCGGCGAAAGCGGCGGCCTCGCTGCCCGGGAGTTTCGCGGCGGCGCTGATGGCGGCCTTGCGCGTGGCGGCGTCACCGCCGGGAGAGAGCAGCGGGAGGACCTTGCCGGCGAAGGCCGAGCGCTTCGCAGCGTCCGGCGCGAGGGGAAGGCCCGCGACGAGTCGCGCGAGCGCGCCGGGCTTGGACTGCGCGAATGTCCAGAGCGGCTCTGCCGGCTGGATGCCAATGAGCGCGGCGAAGGCGGCCTGTCGCGCCGCGTCCGGGCCTTCGCCGCCCGCGAGCGCTTCAAGCGCGGGCTGGCTCTTCTGCAAGTCCTGCGGCTTCTGCGTGACGAGGAGTTTGGACAGTTCGGCAACGACCGGTGGGCTGGCCGTGGCGCGCTGGATGCCGGCGAGGAGTTCGGTCGGCACGTCGGATTTGTTCAGCTTGGCGAGCGCGTCGGCGGCCTCGCTGCGGAACTTCACCGCCAGGCCGGGCCGTCCGAGGATGGCTTCCCAAAGCAGGATGAACTTGGGGTGCGTCGTCTCGCGGTCCACGAGCAGGAGTTGCTCGTGCGAGAGCCGGCCAAGCTGGTATTTGACGATGACGGGGCTTTTGTCGAGGAACACGATGGGCTTCTCGACCTTTGCGGCGGCGGGCGAGTCATCGGCGCACCGCACCTCGGCGGCGGGTGCGACGGCAAACCCCGCGACTACGAGTGCGAGGAGGGCGAAGGCTGATTTCAGCTTCATAAGCGGGCGGGACGATAGGCGGGACGATTCGGAGACGCCAATCCAGAAACGCGGCGCAGCAGTAATCAGTTTTCAGTAATCAGTTTTCAGTGTTCAGTTCCGCCCGGCCGTCGCGCCCTGACTAATAACTGATTACTTTCCTCTTCTCCCAACATGGAAACCCAAGACCCGATCCCCCCCGCTGTCCCGCCCCCCGCCCCGAACCCCGAGCGCAAGACCCTCGACGACCGCGCCAAGATGACCGAGCTGGAGCGCATCCGGCATTCGTGTGCCCACGTCCTGGCCACCGCCATCCTGCGCCTGTGGCCGGACGCGCAGTTCGCCTACGGGCCGCCCGTCGAGAACGGCTTCTACTACGACCTCGAATGCTCCCACCGCATCTCCCCCGAGGACTTCGCCAAGCTCGAGGAGGAGATGAAGAAGGAGATTAAGGCGAACCACGTCTTCGAGAAGCTCACCGTCACGCGCGAGCAGGCCATCGCCGACGCGCAGACCGGACGCCTCGGTGGCCTCGCCGAGCGACCCGGCAACGCCAGTAAGTTCAAGCTCGACCTCCTCCAGAACATCCCTGAGGGCGAGCCGATCTCCTACTTCAAGAATGGCGACTTTATTGACCTCTGCGCCGGGCCGCACGTCATGCGCACCGGCAACATCGGTGCCTTCAAGCTCACCACCGTGGCCGCCGCCTACTACAAGGGCGACGAGCAAGGCCCGCAGCTCCAGCGCATCTACGGCACGGCCTTCAAGAACAAGACCGCGCTCGAGGAGTGGCTCAAGCTCCAGGAGGAGGCCAAGCGCCGCGACCACCGCAAGATCGGCGCGGAGATGAACCTCTTCGCCTTCGACGCGGAGTTCACCGGGCCGGGCCTACCGCTGTGGCTGCCCAAGGGCGGGGCCATCCTCGAGGAGTTGGAGAAGCTGGCGAAGGAAACGGAGTTTCAAGCCGGCTACGTGCGCGTGAAGACGCCGCATCTGGCCCGGGAGAAGATGTATAAGACCTCGGGGCATTTGCCTTATTACGCGGAGTCCATGTTTCCGCCGATGGAGTTAAGCGGAGAGAACGTTCGTTGCAATGAGAAGGAAGCTGCGGAGGAAAAGTTCCAAGAGGCACTCAGGAGTCTTCAATACGAACAACAGACTCCACAGGGTGTTGAAGCCCTTGTCGGAAAACTTCTTAGTGTGTCCGACGAAGTGAGGCTTTCGCGCACTGACCGCTACTACCTCAAAGCCATGAACTGCCCGCACCACCACCGCATCTTCGCGGCGGAACCGCACAGTTACCGAGACCTCCCGCTCCGGCTCGCCGAATACGGCACCTGCTACCGCTACGAGCAGTCCGGCGAACTCTTCGGCCTCATGCGCGTGCGCGCGATGAACATGAATGACGCGCACATCTACTGCACCCCCGAGCAGTTCGCCGAGGAGTTCCGCGCCGTGAACGAGATGTATCTGAAATACTTCTCCATCTTCGGCCTCGGCAAATACCAGATGCGCTTCAGCACCTCCTCGCCCGAAGGCCTCGGTAAGAAATACGTCAACGAACCCGAGCTGTGGAAGCAGACCGAGGACATGGTGCGCAAGGTCTTGGTCGAGTCCGGCATCAACTTCGTGGAAGTGGCGAACGAAGCCGCCTTCTACGGCCCGAAGATTGACGTGCAAGTGTGGAGCGCCATCGGCCGCGAGTTCACCATCGCGACGAACCAGGTGGACTTCGCCGTGCCCGCCAAGTTCGGCCTCACCTACCGCGACCGCGACAACACGGACAAGACGCCGCTGTGCATCCACCGCGCGCCGCTGGGCACGCACGAGCGCTTCATCGGCTTCCTCATCGAGCACTACGCCGGGAACTTCCCCCTCTGGCTCGCGCCCGACCAAGTCCGCGTCATCACCCTCGGCGACGACGAGAACTTAATTAAGGAAGGCAAACGCCTCGTCCACGAACTGCGCCAGAACTTCGTGCGCGTGGACGGTGACTTCACCAACGAACCCATTAAGGCGAAGATCGCCAACGCCGAGCACGCCCGCGTCCACACCATGCTCGTCCTCGGCCCGCGCGACCTCGAAGCTGGCCACGTCTCCGTGCGCCTCCACACCGGCGGCCCCCAAGGCGCGAAGCCCACGGCGCAAGTCGTGGCGGACATCTTGCAGAGCATCAAGGAACGTCGGGCGTAGCCCAAAGCTGTAGCGGTGCTCTGTGAGCGCAGAGCTTTGGCCATCAGCGATCACAGACCGCCGCTACAGGAATCCCGACTGCCACTGCGCCACCGTCTCTTCGAGGTAGCGCTCGATCTGCTCGACAGCGGTCGTGAACTGGTAGCGGGACAGCACCTCGTTTTGGCCGACCTGCGCGATCTGGCACGCCAAGTTCGGCGTCTGGATGAGTTCGAGGATTCGGTTGGCGAGCAGTCCGGAATCGCCGGACGGAAACGACAGGCAGCTCTCACCCGAGCGGAACAAATCCTCCGCGGCGTAGTCCTGGTTCACGATCACCGGCAGGCCGCACGCCATCGCCTCCAGCGGGGCGCCGACGAACGATTCCTCGCCTTCCACCGGATGGAGAAACGCATCGTGTGCCCGATAGACTCCCGGCAAATCGCGTTGCGAGCCGCTGGAGCGGAACTCGACTGGCACCTCGCCTTGCACGGCCTGAGTGCGGAGCTTTGCCTGCACTTCGGAATCACCCCGCCCGTGGATCGTCAGCGTCGCTTTCGCACCCTTTGCGCGGACGAGTCGGAGCGCTTCGATGGCCGTGTGCACGCCGCAGTCGCGCGTCAGGCGCGTGACGATGAGGAACTTCTTCACCGGCGCAGTCGCGGGCTTCACGTCGCCGTGAAAGGCCTGCGTGTCCACGCCGGGGTGGATGACTTCCCCGTGCGCGACGGGGAACCCGGCCTGCGCGGTCGCAGTCTGAAGCGCCGGGCTGCTGAAGTGGATGCGCCGAAGCTGAAATTCTGCGAAGGAGTTGGGTTTGAAACCGGCGTCGGTGCTCGGGTCAAAAATCGTCGGCAGGCGGCTGGTGCCCGGCTCGATGAAGGTCGGGGTCTCCACGTCCCACTTGG
>CAMBZO010000037.1 GCA_945872195.1 Akkermansia muciniphila
GGGCTGCACAGCGACCGGGTGAGCGAGTTGGCGGGAGAGCGACGCGACGTGCGCATCGTCCCGTTCCGGGGCGAATACTACCAACTTCGGAAAGAGCGCGAGTCGCTCGTGCGGCACCTGATTTACCCCGTGCCGGATCCGGCGTTTCCGTTCCTCGGCGTGCATTACACGCGGATGATTCACGGCGGCATCGAGGCCGGGCCGAACGCCGTGCTGGCGTTTGCGCGCGAGGGTTACACGAAGGCGGACATCTGCGTCGCAGACCTGTGGGATGCAGTGACGTTCAAGGGCCTGTGGAACTTCCTCGGCCAGCACAAGCGCATGAGCTGGGAGGAAATTAAACGCAGCTTCAGCAAGCGGCTCTTTTGCGAATCACTCCAGCGGCTCGTGCCCGAGATCCGCGAGAGCGACCTCGCGCCCGGCGGCGCGGGCGTGCGTGCGCAAGCCATGTCCCCTGACGGCATGTTGGTGCAGGACTTCTGCCTCGTCGCGCGCCCGAAGGCCCTGCACGTCCTCAACGCGCCCAGCCCGGCGGCCACCGCTTCGCTGGCCATTGGCGAGGAAATTGCGCGGCAAGTGGTGGCAGGCGTCTGACGCGCCAGCTTTTGGAGCGCGCCGTCGCTGCTGAGCTCTGCCGGCGCATTTCATAGGCGTCCTTGACTCCGAATCGCTCACCGGCAAGCTCGCCCTCATGCGTTCCGCTTCCTGCCTTGCCCTCTTCACCGTCGCGTTCGTCACTGCCCACGCAGCCGACTGGCCGATGTTTCGCGGCCCCGACCTCAACGGGATTTCCCGTGAGACTGGTTGGTCGTCCACCTGGGCCGCCGAGGGGCCGAAGGTCGCGTGGCGCGCGAAGCTGGGCGTCGGCTTCTCCACCGTCGTCGTGAGTGGCGGCAAGCTCATCGCCACTGGCCACGATGGTGGCGCGAAGGGACAGGATACCCTTGCGTGTCTCGATGCTGCGACGGGCAAGGAACTCTGGAAGCACAGCTACGCAGCACCGCTGGGGAACAAATATTTCGAGGGCGGCACCACGGGCACGCCGACGATTGACGGCGACCGAGTCTTTCACTTGAGCCGCCAGGGCGATTTCTTCTGCCTCGATTTGGCGACGGGAAAAGTGGTTTACCAGAAGCAGCTCGTGACCGAACTGGGCGTGGATGTGCCCGAGTGGGGCTTCGCTGGTTCACCGCTTGTCGAGGGCAAGTTGGTCATCCTGAATGTCGGCAGCCACGGCACCGCGCTCGACAAGGCCACGTGCAAGGTCGCCTGGCAAAACGGTAAAAGCTCCGCCGCCTACGCGACGGCGATCCCTTTCGACCTCGACGGCACGCGATGCGTCGTGCTGCTCACACATCGCGAGTGCGCAGCGGTGGAAGTGGCGACTGGCAAGCTCCGCTGGGCCAAGAAGTTCACGTCCGCCTACGACACAAACGCGGGCGCACCGCTGGTGCAGGACGGAGTCGCGTTGATCTCCGGCGAGAACGCGATAGCGGTGAAGCTAAACCTGCGCGATGGCTCGCCGGTCGCCGGCTGGAAGACGGAGAGCTGGACGCAGTTCAACGCGGGCGTCGTGCTCGGCGGTCACCTCTACACCTTCCACGGCCAAGCTGGGAAGCCGGCGGACGGCGAGTTGCGCTGCCTCGACTGGCAGACCGGCGCGACGAAGTGGGCGCAGAAGGGCCTCGGCGTCGGCTCGCTCATGGCGGCGGATGGGAAGCTGATTGTGTTGAGCGAGACGGGTGAGTTGCTCGTGGTTGCCGCGTCGCCCAAGGGATTTGAAGCCCTCGCCCGCACGCAGGTCGTCGGCAAGAAATGCTGGACCGTCCCCGTGCTGGCCAATGGCCGCATCTTTGTCCGAAATGTGCCGGGTGACTTGCTGTGTCTCGACGTGAGTGGGAAGTAGGCGGGTTGCCTGCGTTCCAGCGAGTTTCCACTTGTGCCGAATTAGAGATTGAAAGCCGACTGTCGGCTCTTACACTGCCGCCCGCTTGTTCGCTTGCGAGCAGGAGATTGGTTCGGGATGTAGCGTAGCTTGGTAGCGCGTCTGAATGGGGTTCAGAAGGTCGTGAGTTCAAATCTCACCATCCCGACCATTTCTTTAGTTTTCCTCACTGCCTCACTTCGTGGCTTTTTTCTTCGACTTCTCCGCCTTGCCACCGGCTTGCTCGGGGTCACTGAACGGCGGCTTGTCGAAGGTGCTGCCGTCGCCGGTCACGCGCGGGTCGTTCGCCTCCTTGAGGAGCTTCATCAATCGCTCAGATTGCGTGCGCTTCTGCACGGCAAAGGCCGGGTCGTCAGCGAGGTTCTTCACTTGGTCGGGGTCGCTCTTAAGGTCGTAAAGTTCTTCGGCGGGGCGCTTGGCGAAGGCGAGGTCAAAGTGCCACTTCCACTGCGCGTCGTGCCGGTGCGCGATGAGCCATGTCTTTGTTGGGCTTGCGTCCATGTCGGGGAAAGCGGCGCGTGTGTTGCTCCCGACGTCCTTCAGGTCCGGCGTGCTCTCGGCGGCGGAATAGGGCGCGCCCATCGGCCAGCGGTCGGGCGCGAAGTTGCGGATGTAGAGGAATTCCGGCGTGCGCAGCGAGCGCATCGGATATGGGAGGTTGCCCTCGCGCGCGATGCCGACGTGTCGCTCACGACCCGACACAGACCAGTCGCGAGTCGCGTCCACGAGGTCGGCTTGGTCCGACTTGAGCAACGGCACGAGGCTCTTGCCGTAGAGATTATCCGGCGTTTTCACGCCGCCGATTTCGAGGAAAGTCGGCATCAAGTCCGGCACGCGCACTAGGTCGGTGAGCACACGGCCCGGCTTCGCGCCGGGGAACCGGATGGCCAGCGTCACGGCGGTGCCGTGATCGTAGAGATTGCACTTGCCGCTCGTCACGCCGGGCATTCCGTGGTCGCCGCTCAAGACGATGACGGTCTTGTCGAGTTCGCCAGCCTCCTCAAGTTTCTTCAAGAGCACGCCGACGTAGGCATCCACCGCTTGGCACTCGCCGAGATAGTCCGCCACGTCCTCGCGAATCTCCGGCACGTCGGGCATGGACTTGGGCAGCTTGCCCTTGAGCGCGTCCGGCTCGATGCCCCAGAGTTTTTTGCCGCTGCCCTTGACCCACGAGCGATGCGTCGTGGTGGTGCCGAACCAATAATGCCACGGCTGGCCCGGCTTCCGCGCGGCGAGGAAGTCGTCGAAGTTGCCGCGCACTTGGCCAAGGATTTTCTCCCGCGCAGCGGCGATTGTCTGCCCGTCCGCGACCAGCTTCGTGACCTCCTCGGAGAAGTTGTTACAGGCGTTTCCGGCCTTCTGATAAGCGTATTGCTGACCGCCGAAGCCCGCGTCCGCTGGAGTGCCGGGACTCCACACCTTAAAACTCTTGCCGATGTGATAGCCCGCGTCGCGCAACAGTAGCGGGAAGGTGGGAATCTTCTCGTCCCACACCGCGCCTTGCAGGATGGCCGCGCGGCCTGTCTGGAAGAAGTAGCGGCCTGACAGCAACGAGCTCCGGCATGGCGTGCAGCTCGGCGCGTTGACGAAGGCGTTCTTGAACAGCACGCCCTCGCGTGCCACTCGGTCTACGTTTGGCGTTTTGACAACGTCGTTGATGGTGGGCCGGCCATCGAGGCCCTTGTAACAACTGGCGTAGCGCCCCCAGTCATCGGCGAAGACGAAGAGGATGTTCAAGCGCGGAGCCTCCGCAGCAAAGGTTTGGGCCACCGAGAGAATCAGCCCGGCCAGCAGCGCAAATGTGCGAATCGTGGTGCTCATGGTTCGAGTTTAGCGGAACAATTTGTAGGAGCGCAGCGGAAAAGTGCACGTCATCGAGTGAGTGACAAGTTCTGGACACGTGGGAGGCACTTGTGAAGTGACGCTGCCGGGCGCGCGCCGACGTTCGCGCGCGTTAACCTCCACACCCGGCGCGAGGAGGAGGAGCGCGAGGCGCTGGTGTGCAACACCGGCTCGCCGTCGCCTTTCCGAGTTGCACGATGGCGGCTTGGGCTGACTCGTTTCCGCCAGTCGGCATTCCCGAGCTGAACTGCGAGGCGAAGTTCGCACTCGTCCTTTTCCGCCGCGTCCCGCTATTTTCCTCGCATGATTTCGAGGGCCAAATCCGAGGCGCTTTTTGCCGAGTCGTTGCAGCACATCCCCGGCGGCGTGAACTCCCCCGTGCGCGCCTTTCGCGCTGTGGGCGGCCAGCCGTTCTTCGTGCAGTCCGCCAAGGGGGCGCGCGTGACGACAGTGGATGGCGACGAGTTGATTGACTATGTCGGCACGTGGGGGCCGGCCATTCTCGGTCATTCGCATCCGAAGATCATTTCCGCGGTGAAAGCCGCGGCCGACCACGGCACGAGCTTCGGCATCCCGAACCCGTTCGAGGTCACGATGGCGCGGCTCATCAAATCGCTCGTGCCCAATGTGGACAAGGTGCGCATGTGCAACTCCGGCACAGAGGCGTGCATGAGCGCCATTCGGCTGGCGCGCGGCTTCACGCGGCGCGACAAGTTCATCAAGTTCGACGGCTGCTACCACGGCCACGCGGACTGCTTGCTGGTGAAGGCCGGGTCCGGCGCTCTCACGTTCGGCAACCCCGACAGCGCGGGCGTCCCCGCTGATACCGCCAAGCACACGCTCGTGTTGCCGTTCAATGACATCGAGGCGCTGAAGGCCAGCTTCGCCGCGAATCGGGGTGAAATCGCGGCCGTGATCATCGAGCCAGTCCCAGGCAACGGGGGTTTGTATCTGCCGCGTCCGGGCTATCTGGAATTCCTCCGCCAAATCACGGCAGAGCAGGGGGCCGTGCTCATCTTCGACGAGGTGATGACGGGCTTTCGTCTCGCCCCCGGCGGCGCGCAGGAGCGCTTTGGAATCCGGCCGGACTTGAGTTGCTTCGGAAAAATCATCGGCGGCGGCCTGCCTGTCGGCGCATTTGGCGGACGCGGTGAGATCATGGATTACCTCGCGCCCTTGGGGCCGGTCTACCAAGCGGGCACGTTGAGTGGGAACCCGCTGGCAATGGCGGCGGGGATTGCCGCGCTGGAAGAGTTGCGGGCGGGAGATGCTTACGCGCAGTTGGAAGCCAAAGGCGCAGCGCTCGAAGCCGGTCTGCGAGAGGCCGCGATGTCCGCTGGCATCCCCGTCACGTTCAACCGCTGCGGCTCGATGTTCTGCGGCTACTTCAGGGGCGAACCGGTCTGGAACCTCGCCGATGCGATGAAATCCGACCGCGAGCGCTTCAAGAAATACTTCCACGGAATGCTGGCCGAGGGTGTCTATTTCGCGCCGTCGCAGTTCGAGGCCGGCTTTCTCTCCACCGCGCACACCGAGGCGGACATCGCACACACTGTGCAGGCGGCAGCGCGGGTGATGAAGACGCTTTAGGCGGGTAGCTGCGGAGTTTCCGCTTGGAACGAAAGTCGGTTCAGCTACCGTCGCGCCTCAGCGGACACAGTGACCGTCTCAATTCTCATGGCGAACCCGATTGCTCCCTCCGCCGCTCCGCCGGTGCCCAATGGCCGTGCAGCTTTCCTCGCATTGCTCGCCGCGCTGGTGGCCGTGCTCGCGCTACTCTTCGCCAAAAGTTTTCTGCCAGAATACATCATCTTCTCCAATGACGGCCCGCTTGGGGTGAACAGCGCCTCCTGCGTCCGCTTGCCGGGAGGATTTTTTGGAATTTGGAATGATCTGAACTGGGTGGGCGCCGAGAGCGTGGCCTCCGCGCCGACGCCCTCGCACTTGGTGTTGACAGTGCTAGGGCCGGTGATGATGGCCAAGGTCTTCGCGCCTCTGTCGCTGTTCCTGCTGGGTTGCGCTGCGTGGGGGTTCTTCCGGCAGTGTGGATTTGCTCCGTGGGTCTGCACGGTTGGCGGCATCGCAGCGGCGTTGAACGGGGACCGCTTCTCCGTGGCCGCGTGGGGCTTGTCTCCGTGGGTGATGGGGACGGCGGCGGGGTTCCTCGCGCTGGCGGCGTTGATGGCGGCGACGCGTCGGCGAACGCTGGTGTTCACGATGCTCGCAGGTTTCGCCACGGGCATCGGTGTGATGGAGGGCTTCGACACGGGGGCGATTTTAAGTCTCGTGGTCGGAGCTTTCGCTATTTATCTGGCGTGGGCGGCGGGGCAGGGGACGACTGGACAATTGCTGGCGCAGGGCGTCGGTCGGGTCGCGCTGGTGGCGGTGTGCGCGGGCTTCATCGCCACTTACTCGTTGGGCACGCTCATCAGCACGCAGGTCAAGGGCATCGTCGGCATGGCGCAGGACAAGGAATCGAAAGACCGGCGCTTTGCGGAGGCGACGATGTGGAGCTTACCGAAGCTCGAGACGCTGCGTGTGTTGATCCCCGGCCTGTTCGGCTATCGCATGCACGTGCCGGAAGGTAATGCCTACTGGGGAACGGTGGGGCAGAACCCGAACTTTGCCGCAATCAAGGCCGCTGCCGACCAGGGCAACCCGGAAGCCAAAGCCGCGCTCGCGAATCCCCAGATGCACCGCCATTCCGGCTCGGGCGAATACGGCGGGGTGTTGGTGTGCTTGCTGGCCGCGTGGGCGCTCGCGCAGGCCTGCCGCAAGCAGGGAGCGTTCACGGACGTGGAGCGGCGGTTGGTCTGGTTTTGGGCGGCCATCGCGCTGATTTCCCTGCTGCTCGCCTTCGGCAAGCACGCGCCGTTTTACCAGTTCTTCTATTCGCTGCCCTATGCCTCGACCATCCGCAATCCGGTGAAGTTCATGCATCCGTTCCACCTCGCGCTGCTCGTGCTCTTCGGCTACGGGTTGCACGCGCTGGCGCGGCAGTTTGTCAAAGCCACAGCCACAGCCACGGCGCAGCAGCCGCTCGCCGAGCAGGTGAAGAATTGGTGGGACGCCGTGCGGGGCTTCGAGCGGACGTGGACGGTCGTCACCGGGTTGGTCCTCGCCGGGAGTCTAGTCGGGCTGCTGCTCTACAGCTCCGCGCGGAAGGAACTGGAGAAGCATCTTGTCTCCGTGGCCTTCAACGAAGACATGGCCAAAAGCATCGCCTCGCACAGCATCGGCGAGGTCGGCATCTTCGTGCTCTTCCTAGCCCTCTCCGCCGGGGCCGTCGTGGTGGCGTTGAGCGGCTACTGGGCGGGCAACCGCGCGCGCTGGGCGGGGGTGTCGCTGGGCCTCTTGCTCGCGGTGGACCTCGCGCGGGCGAACGCGCCGTGGATTGTGTATTGGAACTATCAGGAGAAATACCTTGGCAACCCTGTGGTCGAGTTTCTCAAGCAAACTCCCCACGAGAACCGGGTGCAATCCCTGCCCTTCCAAATCGGCAAGGAGTTCTCCGTCTTCCAGCAGCTCTACGGCTTGGAGTGGACGCAGCATCTGTTTCCCTACAACGACATCCAGACCCTCGACATCACGCAGGAACCCCGCTCCACCGCTGAGAACAAGGCGTATCGCGAAGCGCTCATGGGGCCTGGAAACCACATCGTCCGGCTCTGGGAACTCACGAACACCCGCTTCTTCTTCGGGGTGAATAATCCAAACTTCATCACCTCGATTGCTGCACAGCTCGACTCGGGCCGGAGCCGCTTTCGCGTCCACACGCCCTTCGACCTCGTTCCCAAGCCGGGCATCCGCAATCCCACGTCGCTGGAGCAACTCACCGTCGCCACCAACGCCACCGGGCAGTTTGCGCTGATCGAGTTCACCGGAGCGCTGCCTCGCGCGAAGTTGTTCACAAGCTGGCTCGCCACGACCAACGACACAGAAGTCCTGAGCCTCCTCACCAACGCCAACTTCAACCCGCACCAGTCCGTCATCGTCTCCGCGCCGCTGCCGCCGCCGACAGCGCCCGGCACCAACGCCGGCGATGTGAAGTTTCTCGCCTACTCCTATAAGCGCATCCGCCTCGAAGCCACTGCGTCCGAGCCGTCCGTCCTGCTCCTCAACGACAAGCACTCACCGAACTGGAACGTTCTTGTGGATGGCCAACCCGCCACGCTGCTGCGCTGCAACTACCTCATGCGTGGCGTGCAGGTGCCCGCCGGCAAGCACGAGATCGAGTTCCGCTACGAGCCGTCCCTCACCGGGCTTTACGTGACCACCGCGGCGATTGTCATCGCGTCCTTCCTCCTCGGCCTTGCGCTCTTCACGCGGCGCGCTGACAGCGATTCGACGCTGCGCCTCAAAGGAGAGAGGCTAGTGGTGGGATAATAGAAAGATGGAGCCGGTGCTCCCGCTCTTCGCCATCGCCTAACCCGCTACTTCCCACTGCCGTGCCCAAACCCTCGCCCCTCTCTTTCGTCCGCCGCGCACCGCCACGCCTGCGCAAGGAAATCGAGTGTGTCCTCATCAGCCGCACGCAGATACATCGCCGAGTGCGCGAGCTTGCCAAGCAGATCGAGAGTGACTTCGCCGGGCGCGACCTCGTCGTCGTCTCGTTGCTCAACGGCACGGTGATGTTCCTCGCCGACCTCATTCGCAGTTTGGATATGCCCCTGCGTTTGGATTTCATCGGAGTGTCCAGCTACGGCAGCGGCACCGTCTCGCGCGAACTGGTCTTTACCAAGGAACTCCGGCTCGATGTGCGCGACCGCGATGTGCTCCTCGTGGACGACATCCTCGACACCGGCAAGACGCTCACCACCGTCATCGCCAAACTCCAGAAACTCCGCCCGCGTCAGATCAAAACCTGCGTGCTGCTGAACAAACCTGCCCGGCGCGTAGAGAACGTGCAGGCGGACTACGCCGGCTTCGAAATACCCGACCTCTTCGTCGTGGGCTACGGACTGGACTACGCGGAGCGCTACCGCAACCTGCCATTCGTCGGCGTGCTGAAGCCGGAGATGTATCGGGCGTGAACCGTGTTGCGTGATGCGTGAACAGAGCGACGCGGCCTTAATTGTTTACGCAACACGCAGCACGATCCCCTCATGACCGTCCGAGTCCAATTTTGGTCCTACTTCAAAGACCTCACCGGCTGTGCACAGGCCAGCGAGGAGTTGGCTGTCGGTGCGACGATTGGCGATTTGCTCCAACGCCTCCAAGCCCGATTTCCAAACCTCATTGCCATGCAGAACTCCACCCTCATCGCTGTCGGCGTGGAGTATCAAAGCCGGGACTACGTGCTGAAGGACGGCGATGAAGTTAGCCTCTTCCCGCCCGTGCAAGGCGGCTGACCCACTTATCATCATTTACTAACTACTTCCTTGCTCCGCTCTCTCCTCATCTCCCCGGACCCGCTCGACGAATCCGCGCTCATCGCCGCCCGGCGCATGACCGGCGGCATGGGCGCGGCGGTGTATTTCAGCGGTGTGGTGCGCGGCAGCGAGGCGAGCCAGCCCATCTCTGCCATCGAATACGAGTGCTTCCGCCCGATGGCCGAGCACCAATTCCATCAGCTCTTCGATGAGTTGGAGCGGCGCTGGCCGGTGGAGTCCGTGCGGCTCGTTCACCGCATTGGTGTTGTGAAGGTCGGCGAGCCCTCGCTCTGGGTAGAAGTGGTCGCGCCGCATCGGGGCGAGTCCTTCGCCGCGTGCCAGTGGCTCATTGACGAGCTGAAGCGCGTCGTGCCGATCTGGAAGAAACCGGTTGGATAGCGTAGCTGCCAAGGTCAGGAAGCGGATTCGTTCGCGCTAACCGAGTCGCCCTCGCCGGCTGCGGGCGGAAGCAGACTTCACCCACGCTTTACCTTAGCGACGAAGCGCGCAATGCGGTCGGCCGCGACTTGGATTTGATCAATCGCCGTCGCGAAGCAGCAGCGCAGATAACCCTCGCCGCTCGGGCCGAAGGCGCCGCCGGGCACGCACGCGACCTTCTCCTCCTGCAGGAGGCGAAAGGCAAAATCCTTCGAGCTGAGTCCGGTGCTGCGGATGCACGGAAAGGCATAGAAGCTCCCGCGCGGAAGGTGACAAGGGAGGCCCATATCGTTGAATGCCTTCACGATGAAGTTGCGGCGCAGTTTGTAGTGCTCGCGCATCTCTGCCGTGTCCGCCTCGCCATGCTCGATGGCTTCGAGTGCCGCTTCCTGGCTGATGATGCTGGCGCAGAGCATCGAGTATTGGTGGATCTTCATCATCGCCTCGATGAGTTCCGCCGGCCCGCACGCGTAGCCGATGCGGAAGCCAGTCATCGCATAGGCCTTCGAGAAGCCGTGGAGAAAAATGGTGCGCTCGATCATCCCGGGCAGCGACGCGATGGATACGTGTTCGCCCTCAAAGGTCAGCTCGCTGTAAATCTCATCAGTCAGGACGACGAGGTTGTGGCGCTGCACGACCGCGGCGATGCGCTCCAGTTCCGCGCGCGTCATCGTGCCGCCGGTGGGGTTCGTCGGGAAGTTGAGCATCAGCGCCTTGGTCTTAGGCGTGATGGCCTTTTCAATCGCCTCGGCGCGGACAGCGAAGTTGTCCTCCGCCTTGCAGCTCACCGCGACGGGGATGCCGTGCGCCATGGCGATGCTCGGCGAATAACTGACGTAGCACGGCTCGTGGTAGATGACCTCGTCGCCGGGATTGATGAGGGCGCGGAGTGCGATGTCGAGCGCTTCGCTGACGCCGACCGCGATGAGAATTTCCGTCTTCGGATCGTAGCGGACACCGAAGCGCGGGGCGAGATGTGCGGCGATAGCCTCGCGCAGTTTGAGCAGGCCGAGATTCGAGGTGTAGGTCGTCTTGCCGCGTTCCAGCGCGTAGATCGCCGCCTCGCGGATGTGCCACGGCGTGACGAAGTCCGGCTCGCCGACGCCGAGGGAGATCACGTCCTTCTGGCTTTGGACGATGTCGAAAAACTCGCGGATCCCGGAGCGTGGGAGACTGGCCACGCTGCGTGCGATGCAAGACTGAGGTTGAAAGGGAGTCGCCATGACAATCGAGGCGCGAGACTGAAGCGGAAGGTCGGGGGTTTGGAAATACTAAAAGCGGCCGTGCGTTTGTCGCCGTGGCGCCTGTTCATTAAGACTTCTCACTTCCAATCGCCTCGCAGGAAGCGATCAGCGCCGTGTGCGCGTCTGATTGGCGGAGTGGAACTGAAGCATCTGCCCCACATCGGTGAACTTGAAGTAGTTGGTGGGAATCTGAAAGAGGGCTTTCGCGAGGGCGTTTTCCGCGATGCTTTCCACGGCACGAATCCGGACGGTGATGAGGGTGTCGCCCACGTCGAACTGTATCTGGGCGAGCTGCGGCACGGCGGCGGACGTCTGCCACAGTCGGACTGGGCGCTTCTCTCCAGTCGTGTAGGTGAGCGTGGCCTGAAATTTCTCCAAGCCGTTGGCAGGGTCTTTACCCAGTGCAACTTTATCCAAGCGGATCATCGCTGGAATGTCCTCATCGGGAAGCGGGTGGGTGATATATGCCTTGGCGTCTGGGAAGAGCTGCTGGGTGAGCCTCAAGTTGATGGTGGACATGGTCAGCGTGGTGACGCGGTTGATGCCGGAATTGCGCAAAGAGGCGAAAGGCCCGGTGCTGTCGATTCGCATCGGCAAGGCGCTGAGATCGATTTCCGTGCGGACGCGCCCCTCGATCAAGTGCAACGTCAGCGGCAGTGTGGTGACCTCGACCTTGCCCGCGTTGGTGACGCTCAACTCGAACTCGCCCGTCGCCGTGACGGACTTCATGTCGGCGAAGAGCCGGGCGAGCGAAGTGTCCAAGTTGAATGACCGTGGCTGCCCCCGGACCGATTGCGACGGCAGTTGCGGCGCTTGTTGGGCTGGTGCCAGCAGGAAAGGGTTCGGGTTGGCCGGGCTTGGGATACGCGCGGGAACTCCGGTGCGCGATGGCACCTCGATGCGATTGGGTTTGGTCTGCGCGGTGGCGGCGAGCACGGTGGCGCACAGTCCGGCGAGCAGGGCTGACAAATGAACTTTCATGCGTCGCTGGGTCCATCCAGCGTGCTCCAGCCTAGCGAATCCCCCGGTGACAGCCAGCAGGAATTTCTGCGCGTTGCGTCTGGTGGAGCGGGCCAACTGGTTATGGCAGGCGGAGGACTGTGGCGGCTTTAGCGCCGCGTTTAACGGGTCGCCCTCCTCACTTCGCCGGCGTCTTCGCCCTCCTGGCCGAGACCGGCGACGACTGGGAAACCGGAAAAAACTACCTCAACATGCCAAACCAAAACCCACCCTCAGTTGATCCTCAATCAATTTGCAGAAAAGAAATTGCGCGGCCCAGGGCGCACGGGAATGCCCTTCTCGGTCAGATGCCGCTTCACGTCGGCGACGGTGTAGGTGCCGAAGTGGAAGATACTCGCCGCCAACACGGCGTCGGCCCGGCCTTCCAGCAGCACGTCCGCCATGTGCTCCAGACTGCCCGCGCCGCCACTGGCCACCACCGGCACGCCGACCGACTCGCTCACGCGGCGGGTGATGACGAGGTCGAAGCCCGCCTTGGTGCCATCCGCGTCAATGGAGTTGAGAACGATTTCCCCGGCGCCGAGGGCAACCGCGCGCTTCGCCCACTCGATGGCTTCGAGACCGGTCGCCTGCCGTCCGCCCTTTGCGAACACTTCCCAGCGGTCGGGCGCGACTTTCTTGCAGTCAATCGAGACGACGATGCACTGGCTGCCGAACTTCTCCGCGCCTTGCCGAATCAGATCCGGCGTCGCGAGCGCGGAGGAA